>WTHL01000107.1:0-2632 GCA_011523155.1 Synechococcus sp. PL34863bin_39
GGTGCTGCTCGGTCTTGGGGTGGCGAGCTGCAGGACAGCTGCTCCACGCCGCGATGACCTTTCGGATGCACCTCCCCTGCATGAGCTTGCCGACTCCGGTGTCATGCCTGCTGATCAGGGCTTGGTCGACGCTTGTGCAGCGACGCTTGGTCTCGCTCCCGCCCTCGAGATTCCGGCGCATCGCACCAATTACGGCGACCGAGAGCCCCGTGATGCCTGGGGGCGCCCGCTGAAGGCCACGCCGCAGCTGATCGTGCTGCACGAAACCGTCATCGGTGAGCCCGCCACCGTGCGCCTGTTTCAGACGCCCCATCCCAATGACGCCGATCAGGTGAGCTACCACCTGGTGGTGGCCCGCGATGGCCGACGGTTGCGCTTCGTGCCCGACCGGAATCGGGCCTATGGCTCCGGCATGTCGGCCTTCGGAGATGCCACCCAGCGACGGGAACCGGGCCGTGTCGGGTCGATCAACAACATCGCCCTGCACGTCAGCCTGATCAGTCCCGCCGACGGCCGAGACGATCGGGCGGGTCATTCCGGGTACACCGACGCGCAGTACCGGAGTCTTGCTGCACAGGTGCTGCTCTGGCAGGCCAGTCATGGGATTCCGCTCACCCGGGTCACCACCCATGCGGCTGTGGACCGGAGCCGCAGCCGGTATGACCCCCGCAGTTTCCGCTGGGATCGCTTCGACGCTGCCTATCGACAGGCTGCCCAACGCTGTGGTTTCGAGCGGTTTGACAACCAGGAGGCCGGCCTCTGACGGCTGAGGCGAGGACCTGAACCGGCGTTTTGTATTAATCCGAACAGTCCGTTGCCTGGATCACGGGCTCAATGGGGTCATCCGAGGGAGTCCGGTTTGGATCTCAAGTTGACCGCCGTTGATGCGTCCTTCTCCATCAGTCCGACGAGTGCCCTCGGCCTGTTCTGGCTTCAGGCCCACTTCCCAGCCAGCGAGTGGAGTGTTCTGCTGAGTGGCAATGCGGTCTTCAGCGCTGATTGCGTTGACGCGATGGTTGCAGACGCCGAGGTGGCTGGTCTGGCTGTGGCGATGCCAGCACGCGTTCGCTCTTGAGCTTCCGACCCCAGCAAACGCAGATTGTGTCTCGTTTTGTAACGTGACCACCGCGTTTGCTTTTCTTCTGTGACGACGCAGCTTCTTCTTGTCTGTTTCGGAGCCTTCTCCGCAGCCAGTTTTGCTCTTTGGATTGTGAGGATCAATCGTTCCTCCCAGCAGTCATCATCCCTGGGATCGGCCGACTGATTCGTTGATTGATTGCCTGGCCTCCGTCAGGCGTCTGCGGACAGCGGTTGGGCCCGAAGCCGGGCATACAGCCTCCCGCGACGGCGGTGTGGACGTCGATAGAGGTCGGCGTTGACCTTGAGCTGTCTGGGGTAGGGCCAGCTGCGCTTCAGGGCCGCCGAGTTGGTGGTGCGCACGCACCACCAGCAATGGAGGTACAGAACGATCAGGCCGGTGATCACGCCTGGCATGGCTGGGAGCTGCGGCTGGGGAAATCTTTTGATGATTGTCCTTGCTGCTGGGTCGTCGCGCCAGGGGTGTTGCTCGCGTTCTGTCTTTGATTGCGTCAGGCCTCGATTTCGGAGGTCGGTGATTGATGATGGGCGAATCCAGTGATTCCAATGGTTGTCTCCCGACCTGCGATGACCAGCAAGCAGCAACAGCTGATGGATCTGCTTGAGGCCAGTGCCGATGAGCTCAGTGGTCAGCAGATGCACCGGGCGCTGGCGGAGGCCGATGCGGCGATGGGGCTGGCGACGGTGTATCGCAATCTTCGCCAGTTGCAGAAACTAGGGCTGATCCGTTGCCGCCATTTACCGACGGGCGAGGCTCTGTATGCCCCCGTCGCCCGTGATCGCCACCATCTCACTTGTGTCAGTTGCGGTGAGACCCGACAGCTCTCAACCTGCCCCCTTCACGACCCCACGATTCCCTCTGAACAGCAGGCTGGTTACGCACTGCTGTTTCACACCCTGGAGTTTTATGGCCTCTGTGGTCGCTGCAGCGAGGCAGCGGACCACTGACCGGAGAGCACCAGCTTCAGAACCGGAAGGTCAGACCTGTGCCCACATGGTTCTGGAAGCCTTTCCCCCAGCCGTCTCCATCGGCCGTGCTGTAGATCGCCTCCCAGTGGGCAAAGGCGATGACGCTGTCGCTGATCGGGTATTCGACGGCGATGTCACCGCCCCAGTCGGTTCGCTGGGACAGGCCTGAATAGGACCCCGGCACGTAGAAGCGGGGGCCGCCGGTGAGGGTGATATTGAGCAGGTCGATGTTGAAGCCGAAGCCTGCCCAGGCATCGGTGTAGTTGCCCAGGTAGGTGCCATCAGTCTCCCAGCCGGTGCGGTTTTTCACGGAGACAAAGAGGCCATCGATCACCGATTCCAGGCCGTCGCCGAGGGCGAAGTTCACATCGCCGTCTCCGAAGGCGTAGGTGACCGCAGCCTCAACCTGGTGCTTGACACCCGCTTCATCCTCACCCTGGTTCCTGGTGACGTAGTAAGGCAGCCAGGTGGCAGAAATCGCCAGGCGGTCATTGGGCTGGTAGCGGGCCTGAACCATCCCCTTCATGTCGATGCGACGGAAGGGGGCGCCGTCGGCATGGCCATG
>WTHL01000107.1:2732-6636 GCA_011523155.1 Synechococcus sp. PL34863bin_39
TGGTCGTCTTCGCCGTGGTCGTCGTGATGCTCCTCGCCGTGGCCCTCATCGCCATGGTCGTCCTCCACTTCAACCCGGCCGTAGAAGTGTTCGGCTTCTCCCCAGACCAGGGCTGGACCGAAGGCGGCTTCAATGCTGAAGGAGCCCTCATTGGCCAGCCCCCATTCGAGGACGGCCCCGAACAGGCCATCAATCGCGTAGTGAGCCGGTTTGCCTTCGAGGTTGTTCTCAAAGCCGCCGTGGCCTTCCAGGGTGATGACGGGCATCACGCGGAATTCGCCTTCGGCGAGGCTCTCCGTATCGCCGCCGTGGTTGTGCCCGGCACCGGCCCGGGCCGCCGAGCCGGCAAGGGTGTCAACGCTGAGGGGGACGAGGGTGCTCAGCAGGGCAAGGGCGGCACTGGAAAGCGTCTGTCGGGTCATGGGTTGAGACAGGAATCGAGACATGGATGGATGGGATGGAGGAATGGATCGCCTGATGGCGCGCCCATGCGCCTGCATGGGGTGGTGGTTCAGCGCACGGCACTCCAGCGCTTGTGCAGGGCCCTGGCACCGTCCTGATCGCAGCGGCCTCCCTGGGCATTCACCACAGCGCAGGTGTTGGCTGTGGCTGTCTCGATCAGGCTCTGGCCCGGCGCTGTTCCGTCGGCGGTCAGGTGGCCGGAGGCAATCGGCTTGCCCGACAGGCGGCTGATGCGACGCAGGGTCTTGCTCGGTGGCCTCTGCTCCGGGAACAGAACCCGCGTTCCGGATGCCTTCACCGCATCGCTGATGGCGCGCAGGCTGGAGGGGCGAAGCTGCCCGCCTGTGGCGTAGTCATCGATCATCGCCACCTGCTGGATGCCGTAGCGATCGGCGAAGAATCCGAAGGCCAGATGCTCGGAGACCACCACGCGGTGGGACTCCGGAATTGTGGCGATCTGGATGCGATTCCAGGCATCGAGGTCGCTGAGAATGGAGGCAACACTGGCTTTCCGGATGTCCAGGGCCTGCTGTGATGCCTCGCTGACGGGGAGCTGGGCCAGCTCGCCTGCGATCACCAGGGCCATGGCCCTGGTGTGCACCGGGCTGTGCCAGAGGTGGGGGTCCCCCGTTGGGTTGTCGGGAACCGCCCGTTCGCCGACGGCGACCACGTTGAAGCTGTCGCTGAGTTTCTCCAGGCTCGGGGTGAGGTCGTAGCCGTTGATCAGCACCACATCGGCGGCACTGATGTCACGGCGATTGTTCGGTGTGAGCCGGAAATGGTGGGGGTCGGCCCCGGAGGAGATCAGGCACCGCACATCGGTCGCCCCGCCCGAGAGGGCGCGTGTGAGATCGCAGAGCACGCCGTCAGCTGCAACCACCACCGGGGTCGCGGCTGCAACCGGCGAGGCTGCGATGGGGATGGCCAAGGCCGTCGCGAGGCCCAGGAGTCCTCTGAAGGACCGGAGCATGGCGTGACACAAAAATAAAGCGATCGAATGATAATGGTTCTCGCTCTCTTGTCATTTGAGGGTTGGTTGAATTCCGCCCGACGGCGGCGATGATTGAAGGGCTTTCCCGCTGCGATGGCCCGATTGGCAACGGCATGGGCGATCTTCCAGGGATTGCTGCTTGAGTCGCTTCCGTTTCTGCTGCTCGGTGTGGCGATCGCCGCGGTCGCCCGTTGGCTGGTGCCCCAGGCGGCCTGGGTGCATCGCCTGCCTCGGAATCCCCTGCTGGCTCCGGTCGTCGGTGCTCTTCTGGGGTTTGCCCTGCCCGCCTGCGAGTGCGGCAATGTGCCTGTGGCCCGCCGCCTTCTCGCCAGTGGAGCTCCTTTGGGCACAGGCTTCGGGTTCCTGTTCGCCGCGCCGGTGCTGAATCCGATCGTGCTGGCGAGCACCTGGGCGGCTTTCCCGGACCAGCCCTGGCTGCTGGTGGCCCGGCCGCTGGGTGCTTTCGTGATTGCCCTTGCCCTCAGCGGCCTGCTCGGCCTGCTTGGCGAACGGCTGCTTCTGGCTCCGGCACTGCTGGAAGAACGGCGGTTGTCGCAGCCTCTCGAGGCCGTTGGTCTTCTGGAGCGTGGCAGTGGGGTGCTCGGGGGGGCGTCCCCGCCGCTGTCCAGGCGCCCGCCTGCCCCGGCGTTGTCCCTGGCCGAGGTGCTCAACCACGGCAGCAGGGAATTCCTCGGGCTGCTGGTGTTGCTGGTGCTGGGCTGTGCCCTTGCCGCCGCCGTCCAGGCCTGGTTGCCAAGGGCCTGGTTGCTGGCGGTCGGCTCCGCACCGACCCTCTCGGTGCTGGCGCTGATGCTCCTGGCGCTTGTCGTGTCGGTGTGCTCCAGCGTGGATGCATTCCTGGCGCTCGGCTTCGCTGCGCAGGTCACGCCCGGTGCCCTGCTGGCGTTCCTGCTGCTGGGGCCGGTGGTGGATCTCAAGCTCGCTGGCCTGTTCACCGTGCTGCTCAGGCCCAGGGCGATCGCGGTCACCGCTGTGGCGGCTGCCCTGCTGGTGCTGCTGATCGGGCAGTGGATCAACCTGGTGCTGCTGTGAATGTGATGCTGCTCCGCCGCGTCTGGTCGTCCTACGGGGTGCCGTTGCTGCTCCTGCTCTGGGGATGGGTGATGGTGTGGAGCGCCCTGTCGGGGCGACTCGATCTGCTGCTCCGTGGGATCTATCACCCCGTTGTTCTGATCGGCGGTGGTCTGCTGCTGCTGCTCGGGGCTCTGCAGTGGCGCCTGCTGCGGTCGGGTCGAGCCCGCTCAGCCCCGGGGCAGCGACCTCGAACAGCGCCGTTGCCCCGGGGGTGGCAACTGGTGGTGATCACGGCGGTCGCAATTCTGCTTCTACCGCCCCGACCCTCCTTCAACGATCTGGCCATCAGCCGTCCGCCGGCGTTGCCTGAGGCGCCTCGCCTGGCGTTTGTTCTGCCCCCGGAACAGCGCACCCTCACCGAATGGGTGCGCCTGCTGCGAACGCAGCCCGATCCGTCGCTGCATGAGGGTTCGCCGGTGTCGATCAGCGGCTTCGTGCTGCAGCGACCCGGGGAGGTGCCGCAGCTGGCGCGCCTGATGGTGCGCTGCTGCCTGGCGGATGCCACCCCCTCCGGTCTGCCGGTGCAGTGGCCTGAGGATTACACCCCCACGCCCGACACCTGGCTGGCGCTGAAGGGAACCATGGTGGTGGAGGAGCACGGGGGCGTGCTGCGCAATGCGGTGAGGCCCACGGTGGTCACCAGCATTCCCCGCCCGGATCGTCCGCTGGAGCCATGACCCGTTCCGCTCGCTTCCCCTTGCCACGCTCGCTGTTGCTGTCGCTCGGTGCACTGGCGACGCTCGTGCTGCTGCAGCAGCAGGTGCTGCTGCAGCGCCCGCCCCGGCTGCGGGAGCTGGCCATCCAGCCCCTGCGGTCGGGCGCCGCAGCGCTGGATGTTCGCTTCAGCCGGCCGATGCGGCAGACATCGATCGCCGCCGGCAGCAGCCTGACCCCGCCGTTGGCGCATCGCTGGTTCGGCGGCGATGACGCCTGGCGTCTGCTGATCGAGCAGCCCGTGCCACCTGAGGGCATGATCCGTCTGGGGCTGGCCGGCACGGATCGCCGCGGTCTGGCGCTGGCGCCGGCGACCTGGTTCTGGGATCCCCGCCCCACGCTCCTGGCTGTGGTGCAGCGGGAGGACGGCCAGCAGCTCCAGATGCAGGACCGCTCCGGTGCCTGGATTCCCTTGACGGCGGAGCTCCCCGGCATCTTTCTGGTGGAGCCCCTCGGCAATGGTCGCGGGGTTGCCTTTGTCGCCGCCGATGCCAGCGGTGATCAGTTCGTGGGGCTGCGCTGGCTGGAGCCGCGCTCCCTGGGAGCGGATGCAGCAGCGATCGGCTCCCCCGAGGTTGGCGTGCTCGAACGCCTCACCGCCGATGGTCAGCTGTTCGCCCATGTCAGCAGCAATCTGCGCGG
>WTHL01000226.1 GCA_011523155.1 Synechococcus sp. PL34863bin_39
GCCGATCCTCCGGCTACCGGTGATCCCGTGGTGATCGTCAGTGACCCTGTTGCCGCCTGGGCCGGTGCTCTCGCCGCTGTGTTCTGGCAGCACCCGTCGCAGCGGATGACCCTGATCGGTGTCACCGGAACGAACGGCAAGACCACCACCACACACCTGATTGAACATCTCTGCGACCAGGTGGGGCGGCCCGCCGCCCTGTTCGGCACCTTGGTGAACCGCTGGCCAGGTCACAGCATGACCTCAACGCACACCACGGCGTTCGCCGACCGGTTGCAGGCGCAGTTGGCCGAGGCGGTGGCGGGAGGATGCCAGGTGACCGCCATGGAAGTGAGCTCCCACGCGCTCGATCAGGACCGGGTGGCCGGTTGTCAGTTTTCTGCGGCGGTGTTCACGAATCTCACGCAGGACCACCTCGACTATCACCCGACCATGGAGGCCTATTTCGAGGCCAAGGCCCGTCTGTTTCAGGCCCCCCTGCTGGTGGGTGAGGGTGCGTGTGCCGTCGTCAATGTCGACGACCCATGGGGACGCAAGTTGGCGGATCAGCTCGGTGATCGTTGCTGGCGCTGCTCCCTTGAGCCCGAGCGGGCTTCGGGTGGTGTGGACCTCACCATGACCGATCTGAAGATGACGGCCTCCGGGGTCACCGGTTGGGTGGTCACGCCTGCGGGGCGGGCGCCCTTCCGCTCCCCACTGGTGGGTGCCTTCAATCTGATGAATTTGCTGGAAGCCGTGGGGGTGCTCGTGCAGCAAGGACTGCCGCTGCAGCTCCTCCTGCACGCCGCCGAGACGTTCAGGGGCGTGCCCGGTCGGATGGAGCGCGTGCTGTTGCCATCGGATCAGGCGATGGCAGCTCTTCCTGCCGTGTTGGTGGACTATGCCCACACGCCCGATGGCCTTCGGAACGCTCTCGAGGCTTGCCGCCCTTTCGTGACTGGAGATCTGATCTGTGTGTTCGGTTGCGGCGGTGATCGTGACCGTGGGAAGCGCCCTCAGATGGCAGCGATTGCGTCCGATCTGGCCGACCGTATTGTGATCACATCCGACAATCCCCGAACGGAGAATCCAGAGCGGATCCTGGATGATGTTGTCGCCGGGGTGTCATCCACCGTTCCATGTCGTGTGGTGGCTGATCGCGCTCTTGCGATTGACTCCGCCGTCGCCAATGCCGGACCCGGTGACCTGGTCTTGATTGCAGGCAAAGGCCATGAGGACTATCAGATCCTTGGTACTGGAAAAATTCATTTTGATGATCGCGAGGAGGCGGAGAAAGCCTTGCGCAAAGCCGTTAAGTTCGAGTCTTCAGATTGATGTTCGGCAATCGTTCTGATCATGTTGGGTAGTAATAAAATGCTGCCCCAAAGATTGAAAAAGTTCCGAGTAGCAGAACCCCCTCGAGCCAGTTTGATTTTGCATCCATTCCCACCAGATTAACGATCAGAACGCTGAAAAGAAGCGCCAGAACTTCAAAGGGTTCAAAGTCAAGATTCATGGGCTGACCTGATAAGGACGCAATGATCACAAGCGCAGGTGCGATCAGCAGTGCGACAAGAAGACTCGAGCCCATGGCGAGGGAAATGGGCAGATCCATCTGATTGCGCAGGGCTCCACGCACCGCGGGGACGTACTCGGAGAAGCCGCCGATGATGGGGATGATGATCACGCCTGTGAACAGCGGGCTGAGGCCGATCAGCTCCGTGGCGGGCTCAAGACAGTGGATGAATGCTTCCGACTGCACTGCCAGCAGGCCTGTGCTGATGATCAGTTGCAGGATCCACAGGATGACCGGTGTGGGGTGATCTGTAGCAGCCTCCTCATCGAGGGAATGGAGGCCCGGCGGATCGAAGAGATGGCTGTGGGTGGCCAGGGAGAAGAGCAGGGTGAGCAGATAGATGACGATGAGGATGATGGCCACGGTCAACGACAGGCCATGAATGGCCTGAAGGTCGTCCATTCCTGAGGTGCTGATCAGGGATGCCGGCAGCGCAAGGGCGGTCACCGCCAGAGTCATCGTGGCTCCATTGGTGCGCACCATGGTGGGTTGAAAGCTCTGCTCGCTGAAACGCAGGCCTCCAACGAGCATGGCGAGACCTGTGATCAAGAGGAGATCAGAGAGGATGGCGCCGGTGATACTGGCTTTGACGACGTCAATCAGGCCGGCATGGAGCGCTGACAGCGCAATGATGAATTCGGCGCAATTGCCAAAGGTGGCTGTGAGAATGGCACCAATGGTTGGTCCACTTCTCTCGGCGATCTGTTCCGTGGCATCGCTGAGCAGCAAGGCCATGGGGATGATGCCGAGGCTTGCCAGAAGAAAGCCTGACAGTGTGTTCCAGTCGTGGTGAATCGCGACCTGGGTGAGGACGAGACATCCCAGGGCAGGGAACACTTTCCAGTGACCATTTCGGATCCACCGGGGTTGCATGGGGCGGCTCAAGGTTCCCATTGCTGGGCTCCGAAAAAGGTCAGCTCGACATAGTCGCTGGCCTGATTGTCAGCCTGATTGAGGTCAAAGGTGACTCCGCCCACGTCCAGCATCCGAATGCTCTGAAGAGCCCGGATCAAGCGTTCCCGCGTCGGGTCGGGGCCGGAGCGTTCAAGGGCCTCGCTCATCAGTTGAGCGGCGATGAAGCCTTCGAGGCTGGTGAAGCCAAAGCGAGCATTTGGATTGTTGACACGCATCAACGTCTGATAAGTGGCGACGACGGGAATCCATCGGTTCCAGGGGAAGGGAACGACCTGGCTGACTCCGATGCCATTGGCCTGTCCTGAGGGCAGGGAGTCTTCCAGAGCGCGACTGCCGACGAAGGAGACATTCATGATCTGAATGCTGTGGCTGTCTTTGAGAAGTCGCTTGCTCAGGGCAGCTGAACTGACGTAGGCCGAAACAATGATCAGACCGTTGGGGTTGGCGGCTTTGACCCTTCGGTAGGCCTCGGTGATGTCAGCTGAGTTCCGTTCCACGGTTGTGATCACGGCAGGCTTGAGGTTGTGACGTTTCAGTGCTGCCTCGGCGGCCGCCAATCCGTCGCGTCCAAACGCGTCGTTCTGGTACACAACGGCGATGTTCTGCCTTGCATCCCGAACCAGGCTGTCGACGATCTGCTCAATCTCCATCCGATAGCTGGCCCGGAAGTTGAACACCATGCGGAGATTGGCGTCACGCAGAAGGCTGGCCCCACTCAAGGGTGCGATTAGTGGGATACGTTCGCGCTCGATCAACGGCAGGATGCTCTTGGTGGTCGGCGTGCCGACGTAGCCGAAGAGAGCCAGCAATGCCGGCTTCCTCAGCAACGATTGCGTATTCGCAATCGTTTTCTCAGGCTCATACTGATCATCCAGGCTCGTGAGTTTGATGGTGCGGCCATGGATGCCACCCTGACGGTTCACCTCCTCGAACCAGGCGAGGGCACCGGTTCTGTATTCACGTCCAAGTTGTGCCGATGGCCCTTTCAGTGGCAGGGACTGGCCGAGAAGGAGTGTTGTCGTTGTGTCGGATTCCTGGGGTGAATCAAATGTCTGGGCACCTGCTTGTAATGCCGATAAGATCAACATCAGTAAGAGAGATGCTCTGGCAATCTTCGATTGAACGTTGCGTCTCTTTTTTGTCATCGATTGTTAACAACGTTTTGGGTCAAAGATGACGCGACGTCGACGGCGGAACTGGAACCTTCTGGCGCTGGCGTCCATTGTGATGGCTGTCATTCTTTCTGTTACAGCGCTCACGAAGCTTAATGTCGATTCGGTGAGGGGGCGTGATGCATTGCGTCTTTCTTCCGCTTCTCGGGCTCTCACCACGGAGGCCGGTCGACTGCCGCCTGACGGATGGTCGTCCTTGCGTGGACCGGCACTGACAGGGCCCGAGCTCGAGGCTGATATCGACGCACTGGAGAGTGCTCCCTATCTGGTCAAGATCGGCGTTTATGCCAACAGCACCTATGACCTTGATCTGAGCGTTCCCAGCTTCTCGTCCAATGGCTACATCTGGATGCGCTGGCAGCAGCCGCTGCAGGACTATCTCCATGGGCACGGCGTGGCTTTGAGCGATCGAATCAATCTCGTCAATGTGCTGCTCTCTGATGCCGATCCCGTGCTCACGCCTGTGCAGGATGAGCCTGCATTGCTGGATGATGGGACGTATTATCAACTGTATAAATACGTCGGTAGATTTTATATTGATCGAGCCAGTTTTCGGCGGTTTCCATTTCTGACAATCAGTTTGCCCATCGCTCTTGAGGCCGACGATATCGATGGCTCCTTTGACTATTCGCAGTTTCGTTTTGAGCCTGATATTCAGAACAGCGGCATGGGTCTCTATGCAGGCACGGGGATTATCGGCTGGTTGAGTCGGGGATGGTCGATTGCCGAATACAGGCACAACTACTCGACCAATTTCGGTTTGGGTGGGGCTGAAGATGACTACAGCATGGTGGTGTACGACATCACGTTCGGAACCTCTGCGTGGTCAGCCTTCTGGCGTCTGATGCTGCCCTTGATGGTGGTGATGATGATGGTCCTGCTGGTCTTCAAGGTGCGTCCCGATGAACAGGATGCCCGTGCCGGCATTCCGGTCACGGTTTTGCTGACGCTTGTGTTTCTGCAGCAGGTCTATCGGGACGAATTGCCTGATCTGCCGTTTTTGACATTTCTCGATCAGGTGTATGTCATTGCCTACGTGGTAACCCTGATTGCCTTTGTGCTGTTGATCTGGATCGGGCGACGTTATTCGGAGGTGGAAAAAATTCCTGAGGGAGTGCTCCGGGATCGCCTCGAAACGCGTCTTCAGGTGCTTGATGAGGTCTGGCCGCTGGCCATGGTGTTGTTTTGCGGTCTGGCCGTGGCCCTCGCCTGGCTGACGATTCCCGTCAACACCTGAGTTCATCGGGGGATGGTGTTGAGGGCCTGGAGCAAGGCCTCGATGTCATCCCCCGTCGTGCAGACATGGGTGCAGGCTCGCAGGCAGACGGGGTCAGCAAGATCCCGGATCCAGATCTGTTGAGCTCCGAGGCCCTTGACGATTTCCATCGGTGGGATGGCCCGGCCATTGCGTTCGAGGCTGAAGCTCACCAGTCCGCCAATGGGTGGTCCTGTCAGCAAGGGGGTGATGGATGGCAACGACTCCAGTTGTTCCCAGAGCCTTCCGCTGCATTCCTGGATCCGTGCCCACCGCTCCTGCGGGGTTCCCTCAGCCTCCAGCAGCTGAAGCGAGTGGCGCAGCCCTGCAAGGAGAGGAACGCAGCTGGTTGCCACCTCAAAGCGGCGGCTGTCGTGGTGGAACGGATCTGGATCGTCCACGACCGCTTTCGTTTCATCCTGGAGGCTGCGCCAACCGATCAGGGTTGGACTCGCTTCGGCCAGCACCCGTTCCGAGAGAGCCACGCCTCCGAGTCCTTCGGGACCGCAAGCCCACTTGTGTCCCGTGAAGGCGTAGATGTCGGCTGCGGAGGCGGCCTCTGCCACGGGGATCTGTCCCATCGTCTGGGCCGCGTCCACCAGGAGGTAGGGCTGGTTCGGGTGCGCTTGTAATGCTGCAGCCACTGCTGCAATGGGCATCAATTGCCCGGTGTTCCAGAGCAGATGCGACAGCACCACAAGGCGTGTGTCCGGTTTCAGGTTGCGTTGCAGGCTCGCCAGGACGGCGGCATCCGTGGTGCTCTGGTCGTCGCGTCCACCCCGGATGTCCTGCACCGGCAGGCAGTCGATCTGCAAGTGCTGACGTCGCGCCAGTTCGTGGCAGGCCGCAACGACGCCAGGATGTTCGCAGTCTCCGATCAGGATGCGATCGCCTGCATTCAAGGGCAGCCCCCACAACGGCAGCACGCATCCCGTGGTGACGTTCTCGCTCAGGGCCAGCCGGTGGGGCGCCACGCCACAGAGACCGGCGACCAGAGCACGTGTGCTGTTGACTTCCCTGCTGATGTACGGCCACACATCCGCTGTGAAGGGGCCCAGTTGTTGAATCTGCCTCCAGCTGGCGGTGATGGCCTCCAGCGAAGGTGTCGGCAGTGGGCCTTGACCTCCGTAGTTGAAGTAGGTCTTGTTCTGAAGGGCAGGGCAGAGATCGCGAAAAGCCATGGCCGCCTGCTGATGCTGCAGTCGTCATGCTGATGCATGCGGAGCTCAGTCAGCGTTTGGGGGGTGTTGACCCGCGTCTCACGGTCGTTGACGTCTGACCCTGCACTTGGTGTGTGCATTCGCTCTGAGATGGCGGTCGGCGTTGCCTGTTGCGTTCAGACTTGTTGGTGTCCTGGCGAGAGGCCATGGATCCAGCTGATACGACGACTGAATCCCCCTCGCACCAGAGCTGGCGAGCCAGGCCGATGTGGCCACCGGGGAGCCGCAAGCGAAGTGCCAAAGGTGCCAACCGCACGACGCCAGGCACCGAGTGTTCAGACGCTGCCTCGTCAGCCACTCCCCTGCTAGGGCAGGGGTTCATGCGTTGCGCCTGATGCACGTTGTCGCCCAGCCCCTGGCTACGATCAAATAGTCGGTCAGGCCCTGATTTCGTGGGTGCAGGCGTCACCTTCCGGAGTGGATCCATGAGGGCAGTGACAGACCTTGTCTGGATCCAGATTTGAGGGTCTGTTTGT
>WTHL01000048.1 GCA_011523155.1 Synechococcus sp. PL34863bin_39
CAGTGAAACAGTGCGAGCAGCCAGGGAAGTGTGAGGGCAAGCAGGGACGACACGATCGGCAGGTGAGGCGTGGCTTTGGCGATCATGCCAACAGTTGCTGACCATCAGGGCATGCAGGTACCGGAGGCCTTGCTGAACCGGCTCGAGGCCAGTGAGGGCATGGGCCCCGGCCAGCGCCGACTGGTGGTGGTGTTTGGACAACTCGGCGATTTCGATTCGCTCGAGTACGCCCAGGCCCTGGCCCCCGTGCTGGACAACCTGCGGCAGGCCAATCTTCATCTGCTCGCCATCGGCATCGGCCATGCGGAGGGCGCCGATCGGTTCTGCCACTACACCGGCTTCCCCCGATCACGTCTGATCGTCGAGCCTGACAACCGGCTGCATCGGCAGATCGGTCTCTATGAGGGATACACGGCCGCAGGGGCTCCCTGGCCGAATCTGCTGCTGATGTGCGCCGGGATCGGCTCTCCCGGAACCCTTGCCGAAGTGCTCCGCGGCTACACCGGTGATCGCAAGGCTCCCCAGCGCCTTGATCTGCCGATGTTCAGGCTTGCTGGTGGCGAGGGGTTTCAACGTCCCTTCGAACTGGCAACGGTGCGCCTGCAGAACATGGTTGAGGTTCTGGGGCGATGGCGCACCTATGTGCCCTGCGATGACTTCATCACTCAGCGCGGCGGCACCTTCGTGATTGGTGCGGACAATGCCCTGCTCTATGTGCACAGGGATGCCGGAATCCTTGGCTTTTCAGACACCATGGCCACACCGTTGCGCTACCTGGATCAGTTCCTGGCGACTCCAGACTGACCATCCCGAGGTAAGCGATCGGACCGCGGTCAGTTCTCTGCGGGGGCCAGCTCCCAGAGAGCGAGTCCACCGCCTCGGCCCCGTGCTGCCAGCCAGCCCGATGGGTCGCGGTGAATCAGGGCGAAAAAGGGCTGCCGGCTGGGCATCGGCGCAGGAATCTCGCGCTTCAGCAAGCATCGTCCGGAGACGGTCAGTTCCACGGTTCTGAAGACGAAGGTCAGGAGCGGCCGGCGTCCTCTGAGGCTGGCC
Source organism: Synechococcus sp. PL34863bin_39 (assembly GCA_011523155.1). Next base: position 1,054 of record WTHL01000048.1, read on the forward strand.
TCCCCTCGGAAGCGCAACTCCAGCGGACCGATGGACACGGCATTGCTGAGGAGGAGTTGTTCCTCCTCACCGGACTGCAAGTCGAGCTCGGCCTGTAGCCCCCGCAGTGCCCAGCCGCTGAAAGAGGATGCCTGGATCTCTCCTTTCGGCCAGACCGACCGGAGTCTCCACCGGCCCAGCAGCACGGATGCGTTGAGTCCCGTCCCCCGGTATCGGGCTGCTGTCTCCAGCTCCAGAAGAGCTGCACCATCCGGCCGCTTCATCACCACAGAAAGGATGCACAGGGGGCGATCATGGCGCTTCCGATCGTGCCGGCATGCATCCCACCTGGACCGAACAATGGTGGCCTGTGGCCTACCTCCGCGATCTGGATCCTGCGCGACCGTCCCGCTTCACCCTGCTGGACCGCGACCTGGTGATCTGGTGGGACCGCGCCACCGAGCGCTGGCGAGCGTTCCCCGATGTCTGTCCTCACCGCCTCGTGCCACTCAGTGAGGGGCGTGTGAATGCGCGAGGCGAGCTGGAATGCCCCTACCACGGGTGGAGTTTCGATGGCGAGGGTCGTTGTCAGCTGATTCCGCAGGCTGAGGACGCCACCTGCAGCGACAGTCGTCGATCCCGCTGCAGTGTGTTGCCCACGGCGACCGGTCAGGGACTCCTGTTTGTGTGGACGGGTGCTGCGGACGCAGCCGGATCACATCCGTTGCCTTTGGTGCCTGTGCTTGAGGAGGAGCCGGACTCATGGACCGTGCAGGACACCTTCCGTGACCTGCCGATGGATGCGCTGACGCTGCTCGAAAATGTGCTCGATGTGAGCCATGTGCCTTTCACCCACCATCGGACCGTCGGGAAGCGATCGAATGCTGCCCCTGTTCGTGCGCGGATCACCCATGAAGATGCGAGCGGGTTTCGTGCCGTCTGGGAGGAAGGACCCCGCAAGGGAACACTCGGCAGTCAGTTCACGACGTTTCAAGCGCCACTCTTGATGTGGCACGACCTGGATGCCAAGGGGTTCGCCCGCATCCTCACCGTGGTTTACGCCGTACCGATCCGGCGAGGGCAGTGCCGTCTGTTCGCCAGATTTCCGTTCCAGTTCCGCTCACCCCTGCCTCGACTGTTGTTGTCGACCCGGCCCCGATGGTTGCAACACATCGGCAACCACAAGGTTCTTGAGGACGATCAGGTGTTCCTGCACTGGCAGGAGCGGGCCTTTGCGGCGGCAGGTGGAAGTGCTGCAGCCAGTCGCGCCTTCTTTTTGCCGTGTGAGTCCGATGTCTATGTCTCGGCCCTCCATCGCTGGGTCAATGGCCACGCCGGAGAGCCATTCGCCGGTCAGCCTCTGCCACCCCGACAGTCAACGGATTCACTGATGGATCGTTTGCACAGTCACACACGCAGCACTGCCGAAGCTGCTCGGTGGCGCTGCGCCGCCTGCGTCGACTGCGGCCCTTCCTCTGGGCAGTCCTCTGGCTGTCGTCGGTGTTGGTCGCGCTCGGCCAGTGGGGCGGACTGACCTGGTTCGGGCTGGCTCTTGCCTGCTGCTCTGGCCTGATGCTGCGTCAATGTCGAGGTTGGGAGCAGGGGTTGATCGCAGGCAACGGCCTGGCCCCGCGCAATGATGGCGATTGAGTTCTCCCCTCAGGCTGTCGTGTCCATCAAGGTGACCTCCCCCTGTCCGGAGAGCGTGATCGTTGCACTGGGAGTCAGGGAGTGGCCGGTCTGGGCTTGTGAGGTGAGCATGTTTCCCTGGCACTACGAACAGAGAGAAACCTGTCTTCTGCTTGAGGGCGAGGTGACGGTGACACCAGACGGTGGGGACCCCGTGTGTTTCCGGGCGGGTGATCTTGTGGAATTTGCCGCTGGTCTGCACTGCACCTGGTCTGTCACCAAGCCCGTTCGCAAGCACTACCACTTCGGATGAGCCCTGGCGGTTGAACCAGGGGCGAGGCCTGACGTTCCTCCCGGTAGGTCAGACATCGACGTCCGTGCCCCACTGGGGAGAGCAGGTTCGCCATCCCACCCGCAGCAGTTCTCTCCACAGCAGTTCGGCGGTGTCCCGCCTGAGGTGCACACGCGTTTTCAGGAGGGGAGCTTCGCCTGGAACAGGTCTCCCTGAATCCACGAACACGCGGGGGTCTTGCCGCCAGTTCTTTTCATCGGCATGGAAGCGTTTGGTCTCGCTGGTGCGGGGGTCTTGGATCCAGCCTTGCTTGGGCATCGCTTGCGAGGGTTGATGACAGAGGCGCGCATCCACGCTTCGGCCTGGAATGGTGCGTAGGGGGAACTGGGCGCCATCAGCCTGGTGTTGATACACCTGTTCTAGTTGCGTAGTACAAATGTGTCAACGCGCCTCGCTTTCGGCCTGACGCCTCTGCGGGGCCGGGGTGGTCTTGCTTTGCGTCGGGCGCAGCTCTCCTGCGGAGGCGGCAGCATGACCAGCGCCGTGGCCTTTCCTTTCGATGTTTGACGACGCTGTCGCTTCCGAGGCCCTCGGCTGGGATGCGCTGGAGGCCTTGGCGCCCGATCCCGTCGATCGCGTCAACGGTCCGACCAATGCCCAGGCCACGTTGCGGCTGTTCGGAGCGAGCGAGGGTGATGTCAGGGTCACGCTCTATCGCGATCATCACGCCTGGTGTCCCTACTGCCAGAAGGTCTGGCTCTGGCTGGAGTTCCGCCGAATTCCCTACAGGATCCGCAAGGTGACGATGCGCTGCTACGGGCCGAAGGAATCCTGGTTCACCGCCAAGGTCCCCTCGGGCATGTTGCCGGCGCTCGAGCTTGATGGACGTCTGATCACTGAGAGCGACGAAATTCTGATCGCCCTTGAGCGTGCTTTCGGCCCCCTTGGCGCCTCGATGACGACGGCAAGGGTGAGGGAGCTCAGGCAGCTGGAACGTCTTCTGTTTCGGGCCTGGTGCCTCTGGCTCTGCACTCCCGGGCTCTCGGATCAGCAGGATTCGCGTGCTGCCACCCAGTTTCAGGCGATCGCCCGCCGCGTGGAGGACGAGATGACCAAGCAACAGGGGCCATGGCTTGATCCTTCGGGATGCGCGTCCACGGGGCCTGGAAGTGCCGATCTGGTGTTCATTCCCTATGTGGAGCGGATGAATGCCTCCCTCGCCTATTTCAAGGGGTATGCCCTGCGCCGGGAACATCCGGGCCTTGATCGCTGGCTGTCGGCCCTTGAAGCGTTGGAGGCCTACCGGGGGACCCAGGGTGATTTCCACACCCATGCCCACGACTTGCCGCCGCAGATGGGTGGATGCTGGCCGAACCGTGACTCCGAGCGTCAGCGCTGTGCTGTCGCGATCGACAGAGGTGATGGCCTCGGTGCGTGGGAATGTTCGGACGGTCCCATCCCTCAGGAGGAGGCATCCGCCGTCCTGCGGGCCCTGGCGCCGGTGCTGCGTCATCGGCGCACGCTGATGTCCCGCAATCCCCTCGGCAATCAACTGGATCAACCTCTGCGTGCTGCCCTCACGCTCCTGGCCACGGGACGCGTGGTGCCTCCCAGCCCAGGGGCTGCAGCCGGTCTTCGCTATCTGCGTGATCGAATTTCCGTGCCGCGCGATATGCCGCTGCGCAGTGCGCGTCTGTTGCGTCAGGCCCTGGAGCGCACAGCAGCGATCGATGGTGATCAGCAGTCCGAGCCGCTGCCCCTGGAGCATCGCTTCGACCAGGATCCGAGGCCGTTCCTGTCCTGATGATCAGAGCTGGAGTCGCGGGCGATGATCGATGGTCAAGCCTGTGCTGGATGCGATGCCCACCGTTGCTCTGCTTGGAACCGGCCTGCTTGGAGAGGCGATCGGCGTGCGCCTTCTCCAGCAGGGCATTGATCTGCGGGTGTGGAACCGCGACCCCCGGAAAGCTCAGTCCTTGATTGCCAAGGGCGCACGCTCCATCCCTGAGCTGGCTGGGGCTGCCGGCGGCTGCGCGAGTGTGATCACGGTGCTGCGTGATGGCCCCGTCACGGCGGAGGTGGTGGCGGCCCTCGGGCCCCTGGACGGTGCCTGCTGCATGCCGATGGGCACGATGGGGGTCAGTGAATCCTGCGCGCTGGAGCTTCAGGTCCGTTCCCAGGGTGGTGCCTATCTGGAGGCGCCCGTTCTCGGCAGCAAGCCCGAGGCGCTCAAGGGATCTCTGCTGGTGATGGCCGGGGGCGATGAGGCGTTATTCCACCACCAGTTGCCATTGCTGCGCCTCCTGTCGGAGAAGCCGATGTGGATGGGGGCGACCGGCAGTGGTTCCGCCTGCAAGCTGGCGCTCAACCAGCTCATCGCCAGCCTTACCCATGGGTATTCCCTCGCCCTGCGTCTGGTCGAAGCGTCCGGTCTTGAGGTGGAGAAATTTATGGACGTGCTGAGGCCTTCGGCGCTGTATGCCCCCACCGTGGACAAGAAGCTGGAGCGGATGCTCCGTCATCACTATGACGATCCAAATTTCACCACCGCCCTGCTCCGGAAGGATCTGCTTCTCTTCCTCCGAGAGGCTTCGCTTCTGCAGATCAACACGTCGGGTCTCGACAGTCTTGCTGCGCTTCTTGGGGACGCGGAGCAGGGATCACTGGATGGCCTCGACTACTCGGCTCTGCATGAGCTGACGACGACAAGCGCCAAGAGTGACTGATTCCCCGCGTTCGGTCTTCGAGCCCTTGGTCGTGCGTCAGAGAGACAGGTACCAGCGGATCACGTCCATCACCTGCCCAGCGGGGCCATGGCCGCTCATCAGTTCGCCGACAACGGCGGCAGCGAAGCCGACCATGGCCACCCTGCCGTTGAGGCGCTCAACGCGCACCAGGGAGGTGGTGTTCCAGGGTCGACGGGTGGTCAATCCTTCGCCGAAGGCCTCGAGCGGTTCGTAGCGATAGCCGTCGTCTGGCATGACTGGTGTCCTGGACTCCGAGGAGATTATGCGCAGCGGGTCCTTGTCAGAGCACCTTGCGCCGTCACTCGCCCATGGCTCCATGAGCGTCAAGAGTTTATTGCGTAGAAAATCGAAAGAATCTGTGGGGATGTTGCTGATCTGACAAAAACCCTGGGCGGATCGGGTGAATGTCTGAACAACTCATTAATTCTTCGACGACTCGCGCCATGGAGGACTGCCTTTATCGCAACGAAACCCCGAAAATGGTCGTCCTCAAATGTATCGGTGTGAACAGCTTTTACCTGGAAAAGGTTGTGATGCCGTCTGAAATCTTCTGTTTTTCGGCACCCCCGCAAGCCCGGGTGGAGATCTGGCAGATGGCTGTGAACGGCCAGCTTCTCAGCGTGCGAGGTGACGTGGAAGACTTTCTCGTCAACGCAACGTCCCTCGCGCCCGCTTCCGATCAGGTTGTGGCCTGACGGCTGCAGGCTGTCCGGGAGGAGGTCAGCCTGTTTCCCTTGCCCAAGATGATCCGGCACCTACAGAACGGTCCAGACGATTCGCCCCTGACGTTTCTCCTGGCGCACGGTGCCGGGGCAGGTATGGACAGCCCCTTCATGGAAACCATTGCGGTCGGCCTGGCCGATCGGGGCTGGGGTGTGATCCGTTTCGAGT
>WTHL01000121.1 GCA_011523155.1 Synechococcus sp. PL34863bin_39
ACGCTGGGGTGTCAGGTCAGAAGGGGATGTCGTCGGTTTCCGGCACCAGAGGTGCGCTGTTCCACTGCGCTGCGGTTTCCGCGGCCGGTGGAGCTGCAGCGGCTGGAGCCTGACGCGTCGGCGGGGCCTGGCGTGGTGCTGGCGCAGCACAACCCATGCCGGTCTGCCCTGGGGTGGTGGCAACTCCAGCCGAGCCGACCGGATGAAGTCGGGACAGGGTGAACTCCGCCCGCTTCTCCTTCATCCCGTCCTGACGCGGCACCGTGTTCATCCGAAGCCGCCCTTCGATCAGCAACCGCTGGCCTGGTTGAACCCGATTCTGCAGGTCCTGGGCCAGATTCCCCCAGCCCACCACCTTGAGCTGGCCAGGGGCGTCGTCGGGGCGCAGCCCATCAAAGCGAACCTCCATCTCAGCGATCGGGGTCTGGTTGTCCTGGGTGTAGCGAAGGGTGGGTGCGTCCATCACCTCCACCTCGAGCACACAGTGGTTCATCGACGTCCGACGCGTTGAAGGAGAGCGCCATCCTGATGCACAAGCCGCGGAATCGCCAGAGGCATCTCTGGCTGCTGGCCGGAACCGGCGAGGGCCCCGGGATAGCCAAGGCCTTGCTGGCACAGGGTTTCAAGGTCAGCGTCAGTGTGGTGACGGAGTCTGCGGCACTCGCCTATGCGGGCGTTCCCCTGACGCATCTCAGGGTGGGGGCCCTCGCCTGTTCCGCCGATGTGATCGACCGGATCCGCCGGGATCGGATCGATGGCCTCGTCGATGCCACCCATCCTTTCGCCACCACAATCACAGCCCAGCTGCGCGAGGCTTCCGCGGTGCTCGGATGCCCCCTGCTCCGTTATGAACGGCCGGTCGAGCCGACCCTTGGCAGCCGGGTGGTGACCGATCCGTCCGAGATTCCGGCCGCAGACCTCGCCGACCGGAATGTTCTGCTGGCTCTCGGTGCCCGTCATCTGCCACGGCTGGTGCCCGCATTGGCTGCTGCCGGCGCCGTGGTGCATGCGCGTGTGCTGCCGACGCCACTGGCCCTTCGCCAGGCTGTCGCCGCCGGCATCCCCGAGTGCCGGATCGCGCTGCTGAGGCCCCTCCAGGGCAGTAGCCCCGGGCTGCTTGAAATGGCGCTCTGTCGCCGCTGGGCAATTGATCTGGTGATCTGTCGACAGTCCGGCGGTGGTGCCGAGCGCAGCTGGCATCAGGTCTGCACCCGGTTGGACCGACCTCTCTGGCTGTTGCGGCGACCGCTGCCTCCGCCGGACCTGCCGCTGGTGCAGAGCGTGGACGATCTGCTGGTCCAGGTCGGGCGATGGTGATGACCGCTGTCCGACCCCCCGGTTCAGCCGAGATGGGTCGCTTTCAGCTCCTTCAGGCACACCTGTGAGCGGGCTCCCAGCTGGGTGACGATCTGACCGGCACACAGGGCCCCGAGGCGTCCGCAGTCCTCCAGCGTCGCCCCCTGGGTGTACGCGTGCAGGAAGCCACCGGCGTAGAGGTCACCGGCCCCGGTGGTGTCCACCAGGTCCCCGAGCCCGAAGATCCCGATGTCCCAGCGCTGATCGCCACTGAGCACCACGGAGCCCTGGCCGCCGCGCGTGATCGCCGTCACGGTGCAGCAGCCCCGCACCTTGTCCAGGGCGGACGCGATGGAATCGGTCTGGTACAGCGACTTGATTTCGGCCTCATTGGCGAACAACACGTCGACATGGCCATTGACGAGGTCCAGGAAGCTCTCCCGGTGCCGCTCCACGCAGAACCCATCCGAGAGTGAGAGGGCCACCTTGCCCCCGGCGGCACGGCAGGCTTCGGCGCCGGCGATGAACGCCCGTTTCGCCGCGGGGCTGTCCCAGAGATATCCCTCCAGATAGAGCACCTTGGCCTGGCTCACCATCGAGAGATCCAGATCCTCAGGTTCCAGTTGCGTCGAGGCCCCAAGGAATGTGCACATCGTGCGCTCCGCGTCGGGGGTCACGTAGATGAGACAACGGGCCGTGGTCGCTCCCGTTGTGGCGGCTGGGGTCTCGAAGCGCGCACCGACGGCGCGGATGTCGTGGCTGAAGATGCCGCCCAGCTGGTCGTCACGGACCCGACCGATGAATCCTGTGCGGCCACCGAGCTGGGCAATGCCAACCATCGTGTTCGCCACGGACCCACCAGAGGTCTCAAGTCCGGGACCGCTGGCCTGGTAGAGCGCTTCCGCCTGGGTTTCATCGATGAGAGCCATTCCGCCCTTGTGGAGGCCGTGGGCATTGAGGAAGGTCTCGTCCGTCTGAACCAGCACATCCACGATCGCGTTGCCGATGCCGACCACGTCGAGCACGGCGCTGTCACGGAATCGGGAGTTGCTCATCGGGGGTGCTGCTTGCCAGAGCGCAGTATCACCCCTGAAGGCCCCGCGCCTCGATCAGGCGCTCAGCAGGGCGCGCTTCGGACCGTGGATGGGGTCCTCGACCACAATCGTCTGATCCCGGCCGGCGCCAAGGGAGACGATCGCGATCGGCACTTCCATCAGGTCCGCGAGGAAACGGAGGTAGGCCATCGCCTTGTCCGGCAGGTCCTCAAGGGTCCGACATTCGGCGGTGGAGCACTGCCATCCCGGCAGGGTTTCGAAGATCGGTTTGCAGCGGGAAAATTCCTCCGCACAGGAGGGGAAGTGCTCGATGCGTTCGCCATCCAGGTCGTAGGCGACGCAGACCTGAAGTTCATCCAGCTCGTCGAGCACATCGAGCTTGGTGATGGCCAGGCAGTCAAGACCGTTCACACCAACGGCATAGCGACCGATCACACCGTCGAACCATCCGCAGCGACGGCGGCGTCCCGTGGTGGTTCCGAATTCACCGCCCCGGTCGCAGAGGTGATCGTTGAGGCTGCCTTCCAGTTCCGTTGGGAAAGGACCTTCACCCACCCGGGTGGTGTAAGCCTTGGCCACGCCGATCACCCGATCGATCAGGGTCGGACCGACGCCGGCACCGATGCAGGCTCCACCGGACACGGGGTTGGAGGAGGTGACATAGGGATAGGTGCCGTGATCGAGATCCAGCAGGGTGCCTTGCGCCCCTTCGAAGAGAATGTTCTTGCGGTCGCGGGCCGCCTGATGGATTTCACGGGTGCAGTCGACCACGTGGGGCGCAAGCCGCCTTCCGTAGGCCAGGTATTCACTGATGACGTCTTCCGCATTGAGGGGGGCGACGCCGTAGATGGTCTCGAGCAGCTGATTCTTTTCCTTCAGAGGACCATCCAGCCTGTCGCGCAGGCGCTCCTCATCCAGCAGGTCGATCACGCGAATCCCACTGCGTTGGGACTTGTCGGCGTAGGTGGGACCGATGCCGCGACCGGTGGTGCCGATCTTGCGATCGCCGCGCTGCTTCTCCATCGCCTCGTCCAGAAGGCGGTGGTACGGCATGGTCACGTGGGCCGTGGAGGACAGCTTCAGCCCGGAGATATCGATCCCGTTGGCGATCAGCATGTCGAGCTCACCGAGCATCACCTTGGGATCCACCACGGTGCCGGAGCCGATCAGGCAGATCGTGTCCGGATAGAGGATGCCTGAGGGGATCAGGTGGAGCTTGAGCACCTGCTCGTCCACGACGATGGTGTGGCCTGCGTTGACGCCGCCCTGGTACCGGACGACGACATCAGCGGAGCGGCTGAGGAGATCCGTGATCTTTCCTTTCCCCTCGTCACCCCACTGCGCACCGATGACGACAACGTTGGCCAAAGACACTGCGGCCCGAAGCCGCCAATCTGCACAATCAAGCAGTTTCGCAGCTCCCCCCTCCTTCGGTCAAAAGGAGTGGGGGAATCGTTGTGAATCTGGTGGTGAATCCGCGAACGAGAATGCGATCAGCTGCCACGCACGACCGCTTTTTCCGCCTTGCCCAGTTCCTTGTCGACCCGCTCCTTCAGGGCGTCGGGCAGGGGACGGTTGGCATAGGTCTTGTAGTGACCGGCCAGGGAATTGAGCGCCGTCTGCATCGTGGTGAAGGAGCTCAGGCCGTTCACCTGGGGACGAGGGCGATACCGCGACATGTAGTCGTCGATCAGAGCGGTCGCCGCCGCTTCGGCTTCAGCGCGCCCCTCGGCGCTCTGCTCCAGAGCGATCGTGCTCTGAAGGGTATGCACCACCGCCACGGTGTCCTCCACGTAGTCCCCTGAAAGGGTTGAGGCGCCCGCGCCGGAGCAGGCGCTCAACATCAGGCACAGACCAAGGCAGACCGCCAGGGTCAGGCTCGTCAGGGATCTGGTCAGGCGTTGCAGTGCGGTGAGCATGAACCCGTTGTCTGTGATCAGACGACTGTACGGGTGGTGGTGAGACGGATGGCGTCCTGAAGGGCGGTGAGGGCTTCGGCATGGGGGAGCACCTGGGTTTCCCGGGTGCTGCGCTCCACCAGCTCCACCTGACCGTTGCTCGCATCACGGCCCACCACGATGCGCCAGGGGATGCCGATCAGGTCCGCGTCCTTGAATTTGACGCCGGCACGTTCGCTGCGGTCATCCAGCAGAACGTCCACCCCCTGGGCTTGCAGCGTGCTGTAGAGCTGCTCGGCCAGGGATACCTGGGTGTCGTCCTGCATGCTGGCCACAACGATCACCGCAGTGAACGGGGCGATGGCCACCGGCCAGCAGATTCCGCCTTTGTCGTGATGCTGCTCCACGGCCGCCTGGGCCAGTCGCGAGACGCCGATGCCGTAGCAACCCATCCAGAACGGCTCCTGGTCCCCCGATGCCGTGGTGAACGAGGCGTCCATCGCTGTGGAGTACTTCCGTCCCAGCTGGAAGATGTGGCCCACTTCGATGCCTCGTGTGGCCTTGAGTGTCTGCTCCGGATGCTGCAGGCAACGGTCTCCGGCTTTGGCATTGCGCAGGTCAACGCGGCTCGGCCGGCTCCCAAGGGTGTCCCAGTCCCAGCCCCAGCGATGCTGATCCAGGCTGTTCGCGCCGCAGACGAATCGCTCCAGCTCCAGTGCCGTCGGGTCCGCGAAGCGCAGAAATGAACCGGCCCATGACCTGGCGTTGGTGAGCAGGCTGTCGGGTAGATCAGGCCCCAGGGCGCCGAAGGGCCAGGGTTCAAGTCCCTGGTTGGCGACCTGGTCCGCACTCACCGGGGTCACATCCAGCACGCCTTCGTCCCGCGCGGCGGTGACGGCGTTGACCAGTTTCACCTCATTGAGCTCCTGATCGCCGCGCAGGCTCACCAGCACCGGTTGCTGAACGCCGGACTCCAACCGTGCCAGCAGGACCAGAACCTTCACCACCTGGCTTGGCTCGAGGGATTGCCCCCGGCAGAGAGCCTCGATGCTGGCTTGTCCAGGCGTGTCGATGACACGCGCGTCCCCTTCAGCCAGCGGCACGGCCGCGGCAGGGATGGACACCGCTTTTTCCAGGTTTGCGGCGTAGCCACCGTCCTCGCTGGTGAGAATCAGGTCTTCGCCGGCCTCGGCCGTCACCATGAATTCCTGGGAGGCGGCGCCGCCGATGGCACCGCTGTCGGCCTCCACGGCGACAGCCTGGAGTCCGCAGCGCTCGAAGATGCGGCGGTAGGCGCGGTCCATGACGCCGTACTCCCGCCGCAGATCCTCCTCGTCGGCATGGAAGGAGTAGGCATCCTTCATGATGAATTCACGCCCCCGCATCAGGCCGAAACGGGGCCGGATCTCATCCCGGAATTTGTTCTGGATCTGGTAGAGGGTCACCGGCAGTTGCCGATAGGAGCGCAGCAGCTCGCCGGCCAGGGATGTCACAACCTCCTCGTGGGTCGGGCCGAGCCCCACCTGGCGACTCTGGCGGTCCTCCAGATGGAACATGATTCCCTCCCCGGCCGTGTAGCCCTGCCAGCGGCCGCTGCGTTCCCACAGCTCGGCAGGCTGAAGCTGCGGCAGCAGTGTCTCCAGAGCCCCCGTGGCATCCATCTCCTCCTGGACGATCGCATTGATCTTGCGCAGGACTCTCCACATCAGGGGGAGGTAGGCATAGATCCCTGAGCCGACCCGCCGGATGTAGCCGCCGCGGAGGAGGAGTTGATGGGATGCGATCTCCGCGTCGGCGGGCACATCCCGCAACGTCACCAGCATCAGGCGGGAGACGCGCATGGGGGATCAAGCAGAAGTCCGGGAAGCTATCACCGCTTCCCGTCACCACCTCTGCGTGGGCGATCATCGAAGTGACCCTGGCGTCCTCGGGGGAGGGCTGCAACATGAGTCTCAACTGCTAACGTCCGCGAGACTCACCGTCTTGACAGGCTTTTGATGTTCCCCCGCTCGGTCGACCCAGCTCTCGCCGCTTCAAGTTCCGTCGTCGAGGACGCTGCCGATGTCGATGCGGTGATGGCTCGCTCCGAGTCTCTGGTGGGGATTGAGGAGGTCCAGAAGTCCCTGAATCGCTCGAGGGCGTCGGTGTATCGCTACACCAACACCGATCCCCGCAACCTCAATCCCCCTTTCAACCCCCGCAAGCTCAATCCGGAATACCGCAGTGACCAGAAGGATCCGCTGCTGTTCCATCCCAATGAGGTGGCCCGATTCGCCAAGGATGTTCTCCGGATCAAGGAGGTCACCGTTGAGGT
>WTHL01000125.1 GCA_011523155.1 Synechococcus sp. PL34863bin_39
CTCTGCCTACTGGCGCTACCGGGGAACACCGCCAAACAGGTGTTTCTGACCCTCTGGACCGTGCAACGGGTGCTGCCGCCACCCTTGACCCTTCTGATGCTGTTGCTGGCCAACCTGCCGACGTTGTCGCTGGCGGCCCTGGCCCTCGGCCTTCAGAATGCGGGAGTCATGGGTCGACTGTTGGTCGAGGGCCTCGATCAGGAAAGTCCCGACCGGGAACTGGCGATCAAGGCAACGGGTGCGGGCCCACGTCAGGCCTGGTTGCTTGGACGACTCAGCAGACAGAGTCGTTCCTATCTCGCCTATGGCGCCTATCGCACGGATGTGATCCTGCGGGAAACGGTCGTGGTGGGCCTGGTCGGCGGCACAGGACTGGGCTGGATGCTGATTGAATCCCTCAGCTCATTTCACTGGGCCGCTGTGATCCTGCTGCTCGGTTGCTTCGCCCTGCTCACCCTGGCCGGCGAATGGGCCAGCGACGTCCTCCGTGATCATTGGCTCCGGAGGGGAACGGCGGGATTGTCCTGACGCACCTGCAAAGCTGATCGAGCGCACTGAATCGGGAATGCCGGCAGCACCACGTCAACTCACGGTGATCGGTGACAGCGGGGTCTATGGATGGGGAGACCGGGAGGGAGGTGGCTGGTGCGAACGCCTGCGTCGCAGCTGGATGCAGACACCGGAGGCACCGGTGATCTACTCCCTCGGGGTCCGAGGGGATGGGCTGGAGATGGTGGCTCGGCGCTGGGAGCACGAATGGGCCGCGCGGGGAGAACTGCGCCGTCAGACGCCGGCGGGGCTTCTCCTGGCGGTGGGACTGAATGACAGCGCCCGGGTCGGCCGTGCCGATGGTCGCCCCCAACTCAGTGTGGATGCCTACCGCTTCGGCATCGAACAACTGATCCGGGCCGTGCGGGATCGCACCGAGGTGCTGGTGCTTGGCCTGACCGCCGTTGATGAGCACGCCATGCCCTTCGCAGGATGCCTCTGGTACGACAATGCCTCGATCGCGCTCTACGAGGCCCAGCTGGAGGAGGCCTGCCTGGAAGCCGATGTTCCCTTCCTGCCCCTGCATGGCCCGATGCAGGAGCAAGCCGACTGGCTGGGCTGGATGGAACCGGATGGCATCCACCTCAACGCCGGAGGACACCACTGGATCCATCAGCGACTGATGCAGTGGCCGGCCCTGCTCCGCTGGGGATGCCTGGAGCCCCGCCACCAGGTGACCCCACTCTGGTGATGAGCATCATGATCTTGGCAGCGGAAGACTTCGTAAATTGACCCTGATCCGCCGCGTTCCGTTGTGCCGAATCCAACCGCCGCGATCATCGCGCAGGCCTCCACAGAGCAACTGAAGGAGTATCTGCTCGGCTTCACCGAGGACGCAGCACTTCTGGCGGTCCGCGAGTTGATCAAACGCGGGGAGACCGCCGAACAGGTGATCACCGCACTGGAGACCGAGCTGCAACCCAGCCTCGACAACGGCATGCCGATGCGGTCCTGCCAGGATCTGATCGCCACCCTGCGGCGCGAGTGTCTTCCCCCCGAGGTGTCGAAGGATTCATCCGATGGAGGGATGGAGAGCTGAGGCGGATTTCAGATCTTGAACGCAGAGCTTTCCGCCCTGCATGTCGAGTTCCACCAACGCCTCACGCACCGTCCGGCAACTGCGCAGTGAAAACCGCCGATCCCTGCCATCTGCCACCAAGGCGCGGAATCAACTGGTTCTGAACCATCTCGGACTGGCCCATCTGGCAGCCAAGCGTCAGATGGGCAGGGGACGAGGGGAGCGGGAGGATCTGCTCCAGGAGGCCCATCTGGGACTGATCCGCGGTTGTGAAGGGTTTGATCCAGGCCGGGGGCTGAAGGTGAGCACCTATGCCCTCACCATGGCCACGGGCCAAATCAAGCATTACCGTCGCGACCGTGAGCGCTGCATCCGGATCCCCTGGCGCCTGGCTGACCTGCATGCCAAAGCCGCCAAGCAGTTGGAGCTCCGGGCCAGGATCCAGCTTCCGCCCCTGAGCGACCATGCGCTGGCTGCGTGTCTTGGCGTCAGCACCGATCGCTGGGAACAGGCCAGACAGGCCCACGTCCGCAGCCAGGTTGTGAGCCTGGATCAGCCTGCCCACGGTGCGATCGGGGAGAACGCAGGCGAGCGATCTGGGCCATTGATCGAGCAGTTGAGCGACACAGCGCTGGCAGATGACGGGGATCCGCAGCTCGAATGGCTGGCCAACGCCCTGCAGACCTTGTCACCGCAACGGCGGACCCTGGTGCTGCAACACCATGTCGAAGGGCTCTCGGCGACGGCCATCGCGGCCAGGCAGGGGACAGGTGTGCGGGCCGTCCGCAGTGAGCTGCGCTCCGCACTCCACATCCTGAAAACCCTTGCAGCGCAGCAGAATCAAACGCAGACCGGCCAGCCAGTGCTCAGTTCAGCACCTGCAGGTGATAGACCCATGCCATGGCCAGAACGGCAGCCGCCGCGGTCTGCAGCGCATTGACCAACTCATTGGTCAGCCATGGGGTGCGGTCCTGAACCAGGGCACCCAGGACGCTCTCCAGCAGCGTCGCCAGCAGACCGACCACGGCCACGGACCAGGCCACGGCACCTGCAGGAATCAGGGCGAGGCCGGCGGCAACGCCGGTCATCAGCACACTGCCAGCGGCACTGGCCACGGTGCCCTCAAGACTCACCGCCCCCTCGGTGCCGGGGGGGACGCGCCGCAACGATGTGATCAGCACCGTGGTCCGACCGAAGCGTTTGCCGATCTCACTGCCAAACGTGTCCCCCAGCTTGGCCGCGAAACTGGCGCTGAATCCCACCAGCAGCAGGGAGGCCGGCTGCAGGCCGGCTCCGATCAGAACCGCCAGAAAGGCGCCGACAGCGGCAGACCCCCAGACATTGGCCGGGCTGCGCTGTCCCCCGCGTGCCTCCGCCAGGCCCTGCGCCTGCTTGCGCTGAAGACCGATGCGGGTCACCAACGATCCCAGCGCGAGGTAGAGCACCACGGTGATCCAGCCCCGCCAGCCCAGACATCCCCACAGCAGCGAGCCGAGGATTCCCGCATGCACCCAGCCTGAACGGGTCAGCAGAGGAAGTCGCTGCGCCAGGGCAATCAACACGCCATTGATCCCGATGGCGAGGCCCCATCCCAGAAACCCATCGATTGAACTCGCCATCGGTCTGTGTTGCACTGCCCTAAGCATCAACGGTGATGGGCCCTGCGCAACGGATAATCAGCCAAGGTCAGTCGCGAGACACGGCATGGTGTTCAACAAAAAGGGGTTCTTCCTCGAGCTCGGAGATGGTTCAACCTCCGCAACCCCCGCTGTGAGCATTCCTGTCAGGGAGATCGAAGCCGACGATGAGGCCTCGACTGCCGACGCTCCGCAGCCTGTTGCCCTGGCGGTCAGCAAGGATGATTCCGCCCCTGCGGCAGCTTCAGATCCCGCGGTCAGCCCTGCAGCCAGCCCGAAAGAAACGGCAGCAGCCAAGCCTGCAGCCGCCAAAGGGCCCTCCCTCACCACTGCTGAGGCCATCGCAGCTGAACTGGCGGCCGCTGAGGCTGCACGGCCTGAAGTCACCCTCAGCACCTTCGCCGTCGAAGCGTTGCAACCGGGCAAGGCCCTGCGTCCTCAGAAACGCCGCCCCGGTGCCAACCTCAAAGGGTTCCGCTCCATGGCCGAGGAGTTGTTCAAGAGTTCGTCCACAGGACGTGAAACCAGTCTCTGACCCGAACTCCTGATCAGACGCGCGTCTCCAACCAAGCCACCCTGTCCCTCCAACGCCGCCAAAAAGGCGGTAAAGGAGGGACTCTTTTTGTTCACCCAGAAATGGGGTTTTCTGCAACAGCCGGCTGCATTCTGAGGCTCTGCGGGCTGTTCTTCCTCCAGCCCACCACACCGAAGGCGATCAGAAAGACAAGCCCGAATGCAACCAGATAAAACAGCAATTCCTTGTCTTGGGGGTGCATTGAACCATCAGAAACCAGCGCAAAGCTAAGCGTTGTGGCCGTGCTTTCAATCGGTTTCAGGAAAACTGAATGAATCCATTCAATGAAGCATTCATTCGGAGTCGATCAAGGGCATCGATCCTGGAATGGAACTGATTAACAACCTTTCATTGATGCCATGCCAGGGGAAGGTTGAAGCAGTGCCAGCAACTCCGATTGCACTGCTTTGAACGGGGTGTGTTCGTCGCACAACACGGTTCGCTTCTGTTCACCCGCATCAAGGGCTTCAGACCATTGCAGCTGTTGGTCCCGCACAGCCATGTCAGCCTCCGATGGATCCGTGCCTTGCTGTTGGCGGGCCTGAATCCGGCACCGAGCCGTGGCTTCGCTGCATCGGCAATGCACGATCGCCCAGTTCCGGCCCAGGTCTTCGGCAAGATCAGCCATCCGTTTGCGTTCGCGTCTGCGCAGGAAGGTGGCATCCACAATCACGGACAAGCCACTTTGCAGCGACTGTTGCACCAGCCGAGGCAGTTGATCGTGAAACAGCCATTCGGTCACCTCAGGGCCGTACCGATCGCCACTGAAGCGAGCCGGGCGATCGCTTGACGGCATGAAGGCACGTTGACGCTCGCGATCGGATCGGATGCGCACTGCCTTCAGAGGCGCGATGAGTGCGTCGCTCAGGGTGGACTTCCCACTGCCGCTGAGACCATGCATCAGCACAAGCCCTCCGCTTGGACTCTGTTCCTGATCGCTTGCCATCTGCAGGTAGCGCTGCAGATCGCTTTGCAGAAGGCGCTGGCGGTGTGGGTCGCGCGATTCAGAGAGCTGCATTGCGCTGACCTTGGCGCGGACCATGGCGCGATAGGCCACGTACCAGGGCCAGAGATCAAGCGCGTCATAGAGCCCGGTGCATTCGAGCCAGGCATTGAGGAGCTGCAGGGCTCCTGAGGGCTCTCCACGCATCACCAGATCCATGACCAGAAAAGCCATCTCACTGATCGGATCAATCCAGCGAAGACGGGCATTGAAGTCGATGGCGTCAAACACCTCCAGCCGCCCTCCGGTGCCGACACGAATGTTCGCGCAATGCAGATCGCCGTGACATTCGCGAATGGCACCTGCCCGGTGGCGTTCAGCGAACCGACCGTCCAAACGCTGCATCTCCTGGTCAACCCAGGCACGATGGCGTTCCAGGACGTCCCGCTGATGTGGATCGCTCACCAGTTGATCCAACACCATCAGATTGGTGAAGACAGGTTCACTGACGCTCTGGGGACTGCCGTAGTCCTGATCGGGCGCGATTCTGTCCGCCTCCCGGTGAAAGTGCCCCAGAGACGTAGCCAGATCAGTCAGCTGCAGGCGATCGACCGCTCCGGCTTCGAGGGCGTTGCTGAGCAGGTCATCCGGAGCGAACTGCCGCATGCGAACGGCAACATCAATCAGAGAGGCCGGCAACGGTTGCGCTGGATCCAGACATGACGGGCCCACGGATGCCTGGGCTTCAGGACCGACGATGGCAACAACATCGCAGTAGAGATGCGGGGCCAGACGTTGGTTGAGGCGCAGTTCCTCCCGGCAGTAGTGCAACCGTTGATCGAGGCGAGACGCCTCGACGAACCCCATGCTCACTGGCTTTTTGAGCTTGTAGACGACAGATCCGGTCAGCAGGATCCAGGAGATGTGGGTTTCGATCACGTCCACCGACGTCACCGGATGGGGGTAGGCCTGGGGACGCAACAGGGAGCGGATCAGGGTGGAGGCATGTGAGCTGGCTTCGATCACGGCAGGCAGGCATCACACATCACCATGGTGGCGATCCTGCGACGGTCATGAGATGACGGGCTTGCCCTGGCGATTGCACCCCGCCTGGCTTTCGGCTGCGGACGCTCGGGTCTGGCAGACGCATCTGCAGACGCGGTTGCCCTGGGAACAACCTGAGGTTTTAGTGTATGGCAAACGCCATGCCACGCCCAGGTTGGCGGCATTTCTGGCGGAAACCAACGTGTCGTATCGCTACAGCGGGGTGATTCATCACGGTCAGGGATGCCCCAGCTGGTTCCTACCACTCCTCGCGGCCGTCCGTGATCACTGTGATGCCGAATTCAACGGTTGCCTGTTCAACTGCTACCGCAACGGAGCCGACCGGATGGGCTGGCATGCCGATGACGAAGCAGAGATTGATTCCAGCCAGCCGATTGCCTCCCTGTCGCTCGGCGCCACCCGAACCTTTCAGTTGCGCCAACGCCAGGGGCAGGCACGACATGCCCTTGAGCTTGCCGAAGGTGATCTTCTTGTGATGGATCCGTCCTGTCAGCGCGACTGGATGCACGCACTGCCAACGCGAAAACGCATCACAACGCCGCGAATCAACCTGACGTTCCGAGTGTTCCGAGCGGCCGCAGAATCACGAACCACCAGAGCGGCACGCTGACCAGAGCCAGCATGGTGCTCAGCAGAATCAACCGGGCAGCCTGCGTGGTGCCCCGACCGGCCTCTTCAGCCATCAGAAGCACCGAAATCGCTGCCGGCGCAGCCCCCTGAAGCACCAAGGCCTGACGGGTCAAGGGCATGAAAGG
>WTHL01000257.1 GCA_011523155.1 Synechococcus sp. PL34863bin_39
ACCCTTCACCGCGTCACTGGCAGCACTTGGAAGGATGAAACGCTGAAGCAGGAGAAACAACCCGAGCACCGGCAGGATCGAAACCACCGAGCCGGCCGCAACGAGGCGCCAGTCCAGGGAGAAACTGCTCGACAATTGCTGGAGTCCGAGGGGCAGCGTGTAGAGATCAGGGTCATCAAGGATCACCAGCGGCCAGAGGAAATCCCCCCAGGTGCCGATGAACACGAACATTCCCAGGGTCACCAGATCCGCACGCGCAGCGGGGATCATCACGTTCCACCACTCCCCAAGCTTGCTGCATCCGTCCATGCGTGCCGCTTCCTCCAGCTCCACCGGAACGGCAAGGAAACTCTGACGGAGCAGATAGATCCCGAAGGCCGTGGCGGCCTGGGGAATCACCAGGGCCAGGAGGGTGTTCCGCAGACCCAGCTGCACCATCAGCAGATAGAGCGGGATCATCACGACCTGAAAAGGGATCAAAATCGTGGCCACCACCAGGCCCATCACAAGCCCCCGGCCGACGAAGCGCATCCGCGCCAGCGGGTAGGCCGCGAGGGAACAAAACAACAGATTGGCCACCACGGCCAGCGCACTGACAATCGCACTGTTGAGCAGGTAGCGACCCAGGGGGCTGGCCTGAAACAGACGGCCATAGGCCGCCAGGCTCGGCTGGGAGGGCAGCAAGGAGGGGGGCAGCGTGAAGATGTCTTCAGTGGGTCCCTTGAGGGAGGTGCTGACCAGCCAGAGAAGCGGAACCAGCACCAGAAGTGCCATCAGGATCAGCGCAACCAGCTGGACAACACCACTGACCCTTGACCGCATGGAGGCAGGCATTCAGATGCTGGGGCGGGCAGCCACCTCCGCCGCATCCCGCTGGGGATGAATGGGTTTGTGGTGCTGGGCCGCTGCCAGACGATTGAGCGCATTCACAAAGGCCTGGGCGGCGGCGACCACCACATCCGTGTCGGCTGAATGGCCCGAGAACAACTGCCCCTCCCGACGGAGACGGATGGTTACCTCGCCCATGGCGTCGATGCCTTCCGTGACAGATTTCACGGAAAACTCCACCAGCTCGTTGGGCTCCTCGGCGAGGGCATTGAGAGCCCGGCAGACGGCATCAACAGGGCCAGTTCCGATTGCTGCCGTGGTCTGCTCATGGCCATCCTCGTTGGCAAGGGTGACCGTTGCCGTCGGCTGGAGGCTGCTGCCGCAGCTCACCTGCACCAGCTTGAGCTGGTAACAGGCCTCAGGCTGCTGGACCTGTTCGCTCACGATGGCTTCAAGATCGCGATCGGTGATTTCACGCTTGCGATCGGCCAGATCCTTGAACCGGGCGAAGGCTTCGTCGAGATCCTCGCGACTGAGGTCGTAACCGAGTTCCTCAAGGCGGGCGCGGACTGCGCTGCGACCGCTGAGCTTGCCCAGGGAGATGCGGTTATCGGACAGCCCCACCGTCTTGGCGTCGACGATTTCGTAGGTGAGCCTGTTCTTGAGAACGCCATCCTGATGAATGCCGGACTCATGCGCAAAGGCGTTGGCGCCCACGATTGCCTTGTTGGGTTGGACCACCATGCCCGTCAGGTTCGACACAAGACGCGAGGTTTTGGTGATCTCCTCTGTGCGCACTGCCGTCAGGGGAGTGGGAGAGTTTTCGTCGCGGCCGAAGAAGGGGTTGTAGTAGCGACGGCGCACATGCAGCGCCATCACCAGCTCTTCAAGGGCCGCATTACCGGCACGCTCACCGATGCCATTGATCGTGCATTCGAGTTGACGGGCTCCATGGCAGACCGCTTCAAGAAAATTGGCCACAGCCAGGCCGAGATCGTTGTGCCCGTGGACCGACAGCACCGCCTCGTTGATGTTGGGAACGTGGCGATCAATGCCGGCGATGAGCGCGCCGAACTCCGTTGGGGTGGTGTAGCCAACAGTGTCGGGAATATTGATGGTGCTGGCCCCAGCCGCGATCGCAGCCTCGATCACCTCGTAGAGAAATTCGGGATCACTGCGGCCGGCGTCCTCACAGGAGAATTCGACGTCATCAACCAGAGAGCGGGCATAGGCGACCATCTCAGGAACGATGGCCAGCACCTCTTTGCGACTTTTGCGAAGTTTGTGCTCCAGGTGAATATCGCTTGTGGCGATGAAGGTGTGGATCCGTCGGCGGGGAGCTGGTGCAACCGCATCCGCGCAGGCCTTGATATCAGCGCGGGACGCCCGTGCCAGACCGCAGATCACGGGTCCGTTCTCACCGCCGACCTGCTGGGCGATGCGCTGCACAGCGGCGAAATCACCCGGACTTGCAAACGGAAATCCCGCTTCGATGACGTCCACACCAAGGCGTGCCAGCTGCTGCGCGATAGCCAGCTTCTCCTCAAGGTTGAGGCTGGCACCGGGTGACTGCTCACCATCCCTCAGGGTGGTGTCGAAGATCAGAACGCGGCCGGGATCCTTGGCCATGACAACCTCGAAAGGAGCGCTAGTCGGAATGACTATGAGTTAAGTCAGTCTAAGGGAGTAGGCATGTCAAAACCTGCAATTCGCACCGGAAATACCGGTACATTCGACCCACCCCTGGGGAGATCGAGTGGACAGCGGAGCAGTGGCTCTAGTGCTCCATGCCCATCTGCCCTACGTCAGGGCTGCCGAGCCGGATTCCCTGGAAGAGGATTGGTTCTTTCAGGCCCTGATCGAGTGCTATCTCCCACTCCTGGAGATGCTGGAGACTGCGGCAGGAGATCCAGAACAGCAGCCCCAGCTGACCATGGGGATCTCGCCAACACTCCTGTCCCTGCTGGCGGATCCGACACTTCAGGCGCGCTTCCCCGGCTGGATCGGGGCACGCCTTCGCCTGCTGGCCGAAGCGCCTACAGACCGCCGTGAGGCCGCAGACCATCTCAAGGCCACGATCGAACGACACCTCGCCAGCTGGACGGCATGCCAGGGCGATCTGATCAACCGCTTCGCATCCCTGCAGCAGGAGGGCGTGGTCGACCTGCTGACCTGCGGTGCCACCCACGGGTACCTCCCACTCCTGCGGGAACATCCCGAAGCCGTCCGCGCCCAACTCAAGACCGCCGTGCGAGAGCACCAGCGCCTGATCGGGGAGCGACCGCTGGGCATCTGGCTGCCTGAGTGCGCGTATTACGAAGGGCTGGACCTCTGGATGCGTGAAGCAGGGCTGCGCTACGCCGTCCTCGATGGCCATGGCCTCCTGCACGCCAAACCGCGGCCGCGCTACGGGGTGTATGCGCCAGTGGTCAGTCGCAACGGCGTGGCATTCTTCGCGCGCGACAGTGACGCCACGCTGCCGGTCTGGTCCGCCAGGGATGGGTATCCGGGTGATGCTGCTTACAGGGAATTCCATCGGGACCTCGGATGGGATCTTCCGCCGGAGCGCATTGCGGCCCACGGACTTCCCGGTCAGCGTCCCCTCGGTCTGAAGCTGCACCGGGTCAGCGACCAGAACGCCCCCCTCGACGCCAAGGAGCCGTATCAACCAGACCTGGCACGCTTGCGCGCCACAGACCATGCCCGCCATTACCTGCAGGGGCGGCGACAGCAGCTCGACAGCCTGCGTCAGGGGATGGGGGCGAAGCCTCTGCTGGTCTCACCGTTTGATGCCGAATTGTTCGGACACTGGTGGTTTGAGGGACCAGCCTTCCTTGGTGAACTGTTTCGCCAGGCACCGGGCCAGGGGGTGCGCTTCACCAGTCTGCGAGCGTCTCTGAGCGGAACGCCCCGTCTGCAGATCTGTGATCCCTGCCCTTCCAGCTGGGGACGGGGAGGCTTTCACGATTACTGGCTGAATGAGACCAATGCCTGGATCGTTCCGGAATGGAGCAAAGCGGGGCAGGCCATGGTGGATCGCTGCAGTCGAGGCGTCGGCAGTGAACTTGGACTTCGCCTGCTGGCGCAGGCAGGCCGGGAACTGCTTCTGGCCCAGTCGTCGGACTGGAGCTTCATCCTGCGCTCAGGGACAACAACCGACCTGGCCAAAGAGCGGGTGGAACGCCATCTCGAGCGTTTCTGGGTCCTGATGAACGCCCTCGACCACAACACAACACTGTCAGAGGAGTGGCTGAAGGCGGTGGAGGCTGAAGACAGCCTGTTCCCCTGCATTCAACCGGCTGATTGGGTCAGGGTGAGCCCTTGAAACGCGGCTCCTGAGTCTTGGGAGCACCGAGCACGAGTCCCATGCGGAGGTCCCACGGGGAGAGTGCAAACAGCCGCAGCATGACGCCCATCAAACGAGGCAGCGACAGCGTGTTGGTCAGGAAGCCGAACCAGTCGTCACGAGGCAAGGCAAAAAATGTGGCGAAATGGCGCCGGAGCAGCGACCCGCTGAATCCCATCAAACGGCTGAGTCCGAACTGGTAGAGCTGATGACGCAGCACCAGCTCCTGGGGCCAGAGGGACCGCCAGCCGCACTGGGCCAAGGCCCTTGAATCAAGTTCAGCATCAACCAACGCCTCCGCGATCGCCGCTGCCAGTGCAGGACCACGACGCAGCAGGGAGCCGACCATGTAACCCGATGCCGGATGAACCATGCTGGCGGCCCCACCGAACGCAAGCACGGGCTGATCGCGATCGGGGAGCGGCAGGTTCATGGGGAACAAGCAGAACTCCTCATGCAGCACCTCGGTGATGCCAACATCCCGTGCGTTCAGTCGCTGCTTCAGACGTTCCTTCAGCACGTCGTAGGAAACCCCCGGAGCCAGAGCCAGGGAGGTTTCCTCAACGAAGAACACACCATCGCCAAGATCCATCGCATAGAGAAATGTGGGGGGTTCACTGCGCTGGTCATCCCGCAGGTGATCGCAGCGGTAGTCCATCAGGACGAAGCGTCCCTTCTCCACTGGGTTCCTGGAAAAACGACCGACCACTCCATAGGCGGCCTGCCCAGCCACCGGCCCGTGGTCAGGTCGCTTGATGTGGGGCGAAGCGGATCCAGAGGCATCAATGACGAGACGGGCGTCAAAACGCTGTCCGTCCCTGCAGATCACCGTGGTGCGTGCGCCCTTGACCACCACTGCCTCGGCCTGACCCTGATGCCAGGTGACAGTCCGAGACCTGCTCAGCCAGTGCTGCTGAAGCGCGGCTCGATCAAAGAGGCCATACGCAATGCCATGCCTCGTTGCCTGATCCTGGGAAGGCTGACCGCCCTCACCAAAGAAACTGACGGTGTCGCTCCAGCGGTGCTCGAGAAGATGATCGAGTCCCAGATCGGTGAGTTCATCAGCCCAGATGCCGTAGGTGTTCGGCCAGGGATTGGAGACCGGCGATGGGGCAATGCCGGCCACGCTGACTCCACACTGATCCAGTTCCGAAGCAATGCAGAGGGCAGCAGGCCCGCCCCCCAGCACCAGAACGTCCGCACAGTCCGACAAGATCAGATGTCCTGCCCTGCGCCTGCCTCAGCGGTGGAAGCGTTCTCGTCATCAGCAGAGCCCGCCTCCACCTCATCGGAGTCGGCCTCCGGGGGAACCAGAACAACCTTGAGAAGCCGGTCACCCTTGTCCAGTTTCTGGAGACGGACGCCGGTCGCCGCTCTGGACTGCTGTGGGATGGCATCAGCGCTGGTCCGCACGATCACACCCTTTTCGCTGACGAGCAGCAGTTCCTCACCCGGGCCGAGCACGCGAAGCGCCACCAGTTCATCACCGTCATTCCGGAACTTCATCCCCCGCAATCCCATGCCGGCCCGCTTCTGAAGACGGAACTGGGTCACCGGCACGCGCTTGCCGAGACCACCTGCGGAGGCAACCAGCACCCAGGGGCCATCGGAGGCAGCCGCACCATCATCCTCATCACCGCTGTCTTCACTGCTTTGCGCCACCTGATCAGCCAGCTCAACCGGCAGCACATCCATGCTCACGAGGGCATCGCCGGCGCGGAGATTCATCGAACGAACGCCGCGAGCGGTGCGTCCAAGAGGCCTGAGCTCCTCATCGCTCAACCGGAAATGGATGGTCATGCCGGCCCGCGACCCGATCAGAACGCTGTCTCCGGGAACCGCGAGACGCACCCAGGTGAGGGCATCACCCTCTTCGAGATTGATGGCGATCAGACCATTGGAACGGATATTGCTGAAAGCCGACAGGCGTGTGCGCTTGATGAAGCCACCGCTGGTGAGCATCAACAGATCGGTGTCGTCATTGAACTCTGACACCGCAAGAAGCGACGTGATCGCTTCTTCCCGCGGAATGGGCAGCAACTGAACGACGGGAGTGCCCTTGGCCGTGCGACTGCACTGGGGCACGCGATAGGCCGGCAAGGCATAGGACACACCTCGGTCGCTGAAGAGCAGCAATGTGTCGTGGTCATTGCAGCTGATGAAGAGCTTCACCGCTTCTTCACCCTGGCTGCGGGTGCCGGCCTTGCCGCGCGTGCCACGACTGGTGGCCTCAAACTCGCTCACCGGCATGCGTTTGAGGTACCCAGTTTCCGTGAGCAGCACCACCGAGCGCTCATTGGCGATCAGATCGATGTCTTCAAGACCAGCGGCGATG
>WTHL01000063.1 GCA_011523155.1 Synechococcus sp. PL34863bin_39
CCTTCAACATGTTGCTCGAGAATCAACTGGTCGAGGCGACAACCTCGTGACCCGGATCCAGCGACGCAGCTGACGAAGCGGAGAGAACCAGCACCCTTAACCAGCAGACAATCGAATCATCAATGGGTTGTTGCCTGGAGCGAACAGCGTCGTAACCAACGGGCGTGAAAGTGGTTGAGACATCCATCAATCAACAGTCTGTGAGACGACTTCGTCGTGTGTCAGAACAACTCTGGCCCTGGGGGCTCGCTGCCTTGCTCGTGTGGGGTCCAGGCGTGATCGCCCAACAGCAGACCATGCGCGGATCCGAACCTGTGCCCCCGTGTGTAACGCCCTGAAATCAAGACCTTCCGAGCGATGACTGGTCAAACGGTCACCGCAACTTCATCGTGCGTGGTGTGGGCGCCCGAAATGTGCATGTGGTTAGTTCCTCTGTTCTTTGTGCTCCTGAGCTGGCAACCAACAGAGGCCAGAGCTGAATGATTCACCTGTCAGGAACTGCAGGAGATTCGCGATCGGGTGGATTGGTCGCTGCACGAGGAACTTACAGCCGGCTGCGTTTTTTCAGACGAGGTCCAGAAGATGCACGACAAGAACGTGAACCACTTGCAGGGTCTTTCACACCGCTACGGATGTGCAGAGATGAGTCAACCCTGAATGGTCATGCATGAAGAGCAACGGACATCAGCGCCCCCCTGAATCCACACCATAAAACCGCTTGCAATCCTCGAGAGTCAGCACACATTGCACCGTATGGTCGGGCGAAAGAATGCGATAGCTTTTCCCGGTCGCCATGCATTTGACGCGGGCATTCACCACGGCCCTGAATTCAGTGGAGAACTGAATTTCCGGCCGCCATTGCTCCCCGGTTTCACCGGAGTCAACAAGACATTCAATCGTGAACATCGCGCCAACAAGGTGCTTGTCACACGATTACATTGGTCGCCAGCCTGACCAGAAAACAGCGGATTCATCTTGGGATTGTCTTGGCAGCGCGGCCTGAAACCCTGTCATCCATCCATAAACCAGCAATGGCGGAGGGCTAGCGCAACAACACCAACGAAAATCCAACAATCAAGGCTGCATTGACGATCAAATAAATTGCGGCAACACCGTTGTCGTGATCCATCAAACCAGTCTCGGCAACCGAGCAGCCCGACCGTGAGCACAAATCTTCAAGCAATCAAAAGATTGGTCAGGACGACGGCGGCCCATTGATCGCGGGCCCATGCACCAAGGCCTTGATGGGGATGGGGCGAGGCTGATCAGTCCAACCTGAAAAACAGACGCGACTCCACGTCCAGATCATCGTTGTCATCGAACGCGTCACCCTCAACAATCTCGATCGCAAAATCCTTGTCATTGATTTCATGCACAATCTTCTGCCCTTCCAGAAGGTTGTGAACAATCAACAGTCTTTTCATTAATGAACTGCCTCCCAAATCAAGGATGAGCCACCCGTGGAGCGTAGGCGTGGAGCGCAGCTGTGGATCGCAGAAGCTTTGACGCATGACGGCCATAACCCCGATCGATCGATCGAGGCTGCTGCCTCTAGGCGGCATCGCGCCTCGCAAACGCCAGCTGCTCCTTCAACTGGTCCAGCTCAGCAACGAGCCACTGAATTTCGAGCCAATCCGTCGAGAGATCAATGGAGAGTTCCAGCTGATCAATCCGGTGTTGCAGGTCCTCCATTTGGAGATCAAAGCAACCAAGACTCGATGGACCAGTGATTTTGTGAAAAACCTGACGCGACAGCGAACCAGGCCAACACAGGACATCCACAGCGCCAGGGCTGAAACCATCCGAACCCGCAAACGCCTTGGAAGGGCCGCGCCAACAGCACAATCCCTAACCAGGCCTTAAACTGTGCTTAAGGACGGTCGATCGATGAATCCGGATAAGCAGCATCGCAAACTTGAAAAACTTCAGATCAAGGCGGAAGAATGCCTGACGCGGGAGGCAGCACAGAAGATCCTTCGCAAAGCCGATAAGGCCCACCGCAAGCTCTCTCAGGGAACAGAAGAGGATGCAGGCAGAGCAGCCTGAACGTTTGGGTCACTGAACTGAGCGTGTCAACCAATCAGCGGAGGGGATCGTTCGTTCCCTGTCGGACACTCGACAGCATCCAGGCGCCGAGGGTAGTAACGGCTGCACCGAAGGACAGAAAGGCGATCAGCTTGGTCTCCTCAGGCGACAACATGACATCCGGTGCAAGATCAACCCGTCCACCCTGCCGTGCTCACGTCAGCAGCGTGGACTCGACTTTGACATCCGGATGGATGTCCCGCTGGTCGTGAGGCTCCAGTACCGCAGGAATGGAGAGAGCCACCAGCGCAGAGCCGACGGCCAGCAAAACAAGAGCGGGCAGCGGTCGCACCCAGGGTTGTCGCTCCAGAACGGATCCACAGCGACGACAGATCGGTGTGGATCCGGCTGGCGGATGCAGCACAATCGCAGGTCCACAGCAGCACTGTGGGCATCGAAAGCGGGCCATCCATCCCTTCGGGTGATGAGGGGGTCATAGCAGGGGCTGTCCAAATCGGGGCTGCGCAGTGACCAAGCACTGAGCCCAATCGCTTGCGAAGATCACCGATTGACCTGAACCGCATCCATGCCGCTGAGTTCCCTGGTGCGCCTGCTCAAGACGACGGCGTTGACCGGTGAACTGCTCGAGCGCAGTCAACGGTCGGAACGCCTCCTGATGCGTGGGGGCGGACGCGTGGCCCGCGCCCTGGTGGCCAGTGCACTGGCACAACGGGCTGAGCAATCCATGCTGGTGGTGGTCCCAACGTTGGAAGAGGCGGGGCGCTGGACAGCTCTGCTCGACTTGATGGGGTGGAGATCCACCCAGCTGTACCCCACAAGCGAGGGATCCCCCTACGAGCCCTTTGACCCCACCACCGAAATCACCTGGGGACAGTTGCAGGTTCTCAGCGAACTTCAGGACAGCGGCAGCGACAACGGTCTCGCCATCGTGGCGACGGAACGGTGCCTGCAACCCCACCTTCCACCTCCGGCGGCCCTGGCGCAGCGGTGCCGAACGCTTCGACGTGGCGATTCAATCGATCTTGAGGAACTCGCCGGATGGCTTGCACAACTGGGATACGAGAAGGTCTCCACCATTGACCAGGAAGGGACCTGGAGCCGGAGAGGGGACATCGTTGACATTTTTCCCGTCAGCAGCGAGTTGCCCGTCAGGCTTGAACTGTTCGGTGATGAGCTCGACAAGCTGCGGGAATTCGATCCGGCCAGTCAACGATCCCTCGATCCGGTCGAGCAGCTTCGGCTCACACCGACCGGGTTCAGCCCCCTGATCGCCGAACAGCTCAGGGAGTCGATGCCCGATGGCCTGGACAGGCTGTTGGACGAAACCCAGCTCAACACACTGCTGGAGGGGGGAACCCCCGAGGGCATGCGTCGCCTGATGGGGCTGGCCTGGGATCAACCCGCCTCACTGCTGGACTATCTACCGGAGGGGTGCAGCGTTGTCATCGATGAACGACGCCATGGACAGGCCCATGGCCAGCAGTGGCTGGAGCATGCGGCAGACCACTACAGCGAACTGCAACTGGACGTACCTCCCCTGCATCGCGCGATCGATGCAGCCATGGCGCTCACAGAGGCCTTCCCTGGCTTTGACCTCGCAGAACTCCAGGAAAGCGATGATCACAGCAACGCCTTTGACCTGTCCAGCCGGCCCGTACCTGCCTACCCGAATCAATTCGGGAAGCTGGGGGAGCTGCTGAAGAGCTACCAACGCGAGCGACAGGCGGTCTGGCTGTTGTCAGCCCAGCCCAGTCGCGCCGTGGCCCTGCTCGAGGAGCACGACTGCATCAGTCGCTTCGTTCCAAACGCTGGAGACATCCAGGCGATCGATCGTTTGATCGAGCAGGGAACACCGGTGGCACTCAAAACCAAGGGGAATGCTGAGCTGGAGGGTCTTCAGCTCCCGGCCTGGCGGGTGGTGCTGATCACCGATCGCGAGTTCTTCGGGCAGCAGAACCTCACCAGCAGTGGCTATGTGCGGCGGCGACGCAAAGCGGCCAGCCGCACGGTTGATCCCAACAAGATGCAGCCGGGCGACTTTGTGGTGCACAGGAATCACGGAATCGGTCGCTTCAAGCAACTCGAGAAACTCGCCATCAGCGGAGAGATCCGTGACTACCTCGTAGTGCAGTATTCCGACGGGATCCTGCGCGTTGCTGCAGACCAGCTGGGAAGTCTCGGACGCTATCGCGCCAACAGCGACACGCCTCCCCAGCTCAGCAAGATGGGAGGGTCTGCGTGGGTCAAGGCCAAGGAGCGCGCCAGCAAGGCGGTGCGCAAGGTCGCCCTTGATCTCGTCAAGCTCTACGCGGAGCGTCATCAGGCCGCAGGCTTCGCCTTTCCGGTGGATGGGCCCTGGCAGAGCGAACTGGAGGAATCCTTTCCCTATGAGCCAACGCCTGATCAGCTCAAGGCCACAGCCGATGTGAAGCGGGACATGGAAAAAGATCAGCCGATGGATCGACTGGTCTGCGGCGATGTGGGATTCGGCAAAACGGAGGTGGCGATCCGGGCCATCTTCAAAGCGATCACGGCGGGAAAACAGGTGGCGATGCTGGCGCCGACCACCGTGCTCGCCCAGCAACACTGGCGGACCCTGTCGGAACGCTTTGCCCCATACCCCATCAAGGTGGCCCTGCTCAACCGATTCCGCACAACCGGAGAACGCAAGGGAATTCTGGAGGGCCTCAAGACAGGCACCATCGATGCCGTGGTGGGAACCCACCAACTCCTGAGCAAGAGCACCGCATTCGACAAACTTGGACTGCTGGTCGTTGACGAAGAGCAGCGGTTTGGTGTCAACCAGAAAGAAAAGATCAAGGCACTGCGCAAAGACGTTGACGTGCTGACCCTGTCAGCGACCCCGATTCCGCGGACGCTTTACATGAGCCTCTCCGGCGTGCGGGAGATGAGCCTGATCACGACGCCACCGCCGCTGAGGCGGCCGATCAAGACGCACCTCGCCGCCCTGGATGAGGAGGCCGTACGCAGTGCCATCCGCCAGGAACTCGACCGGGGCGGACAGGTGTTTTATGTGGTCCCGCGGGTGGAGGGAATCGAAGAGGTCGCAGCGCAACTACGCCAGATGCTGCCGGGCCTGAGACTGCTCGTGGCCCATGGCCAGATGGCGGAGGGAGAGCTCGAAAGCGCCATGGTGGCGTTCAACGGTGGAGAAGCTGATGTGATGCTTTGCACGACAATCGTGGAAAGTGGCCTTGATATCCCCCGGGTCAACACGATCCTGATTGAGGACGCTCACCGCTTCGGACTGGCCCAGCTGTATCAGTTGCGGGGCCGCGTCGGACGCAGCGGAATCCAGGCCCATGCCTGGCTCTTCTATCCAGGGGACGCCTCCTTGAGCGATGCGGCACGTCAGCGCTTGAGGGCGATTCAGGAATTCGCCCAACTCGGAAGTGGCTATCAGCTGGCCATGCGGGACATGGAAATCCGAGGCGTGGGCAATCTCCTTGGTGTTGAACAGAGTGGGCAGATGGAGGCGATCGGCTTTGACCTCTACATGGAAATGCTCCAGGAGTCGCTGGCCGAGATCCAGGGTCAGGACATTCCAGCGGTCGACGACACCCAGGTGGATCTCCAGGTCACTGCGTTCATCCCTGCCGACTGGATCCTGGATGCCGATGACAAGATGACGGCCTACCGAGCAGCGGCGGAATGCGACAGTTCCGTGGCCCTGGTTGAGCTGGCTGCAGGGTGGGCGGAACGCTACGGAGCTCTGCCAGGCCCCGTGCAGTCATTGCTGCAATTGATGGAGTTGAAACTGCTGGCCCGCCGTTGTGGCTTCTCAAGGATTCGTCCGGAGAAACCGAACATCGCCCTTGAAACCCCGATGGAGGAGCCGGCATTCCGCCTGTTGCGCCAAGGGCTCCCTCAGCATCTGCACGGACGCCTGATCTTTCAGGGGGGCAGTGGCAACACGGCCAAGGTGCTGGCCCGTGGGCTCGGCGTGCTGCCGATGGAGCGACAGCTGGAAGAGCTCAAAAACTGGCTGTCGCAGATGGCAGCGCAGATTCCTGGCCAAGACGGACTGACGGAGAACGAGAGAGATGCGCAATCCCAGGCGCGGAATGAGGAGGTGTTGCGTGTCTGAACCAGGAAAAATGAGAACAGCTCAACACACTGGGCAATCTTTCGTTACAATAGGGGGAGATAGGTAAATGCCATGGGCGAATTCGTTGACGCAACGGCCACAGGGCTCCCCTTTGGCTTTATTGGAACAGCCGTCAGTGCGCTTGCTCTCGGCATTTTCGCCATCACCCAGAACGATGGGGAAAATGATGACGACGATTCTTCCCCTGGCGGAGGATTAATGCAACCAACGATCTGAAACGGATTGACATCATCGTCCGGACGCTCACCGAAA
>WTHL01000192.1 GCA_011523155.1 Synechococcus sp. PL34863bin_39
GCTGGGGGTGCCCCTGGAGCGTCTTGATGAGCGCCAGAGACTGATGCTTGCCGCGCTGACCAGCGACCCCGCCCAGCGGCAGTCGGCGTTGGCTGTTCCGTTCCAGAGTCCTCGCTATGGCGACCTCCAGCGGGCGCTCAGGCAGCACACGCCCGGTCAGCCCCTTGCTGCGTCGTCGGACCAACTCCTTCAGGACAGCGCCTTCGATCCGCTGCTGCGTCGACTCAGCTGTGAGGCCCTTGGTGGCACCCCTGACCACTGCGTCGACCCCGCTGATGTCGCTGCCGCATCAGCTGCGAGTGGTCAGCTGCTTCTGGCGGAACTGCTGCCGATCGGTGCGCTTCTTCTCGGAGGCCTGCTGCTGCTGCGTCATGGCTGGCTTGCCGTGCGTGGCCAGCTGCCATCTTTGCCGCCTCTTCAGGGTCCACTGCTCTCCCCGGAGGATATGGCGATCCTGGTGGCCGGCGGCTTCGTTCTGCTGGGGGAGGTGATGGCTCCCGTTCTGGTCAGTCCGCTGCTGGCGCTCCTTGCCCAGGGACAGACAGGTGCCCTCCGTCAGGCAGTCGATGTGCTGCTCGGCTACGTGATCCTGGCTCTGCCGCCACTGGTGATTCTCCGCTTTCAGCTTCAGGGACTCCCGGCCGAGGCGATGCCAGTCGGCGGCTGGCTGCAGTGGAGGCTGTCGCCCGTGCTCCCTGCTCTGCTCCAGGGGGTCCGCGGCTGGTTAATGGTCATGCCGCCAGTGGTGCTGACCGGCTGGCTGATGACCAGGATTGTCGGGGATCAGGGGGGAAGCAATCCTCTCCTCGAGATGGTGCTTCGCAGCGACAGCACGCTGGCTCTGCTCCTGCTGGCGCTGACCGCTGTCGTTCTGGCACCGCTGTTCGAGGAGTTGGTCTTCCGCGGGGTTCTGCTACCGGTCCTTGCGCGCAGCCTGGGCTCCGTCTGGGGCGTTGGCTTGAGTGCCCTCGTCTTTGCCGTCGCCCATCTGAGTCTCGGTGAACTGCCGCCGCTGCTGGTGCTGGGGGTTGGGCTTGCCTTGCTGCGGCTCAGAAGCGGTCGGCTTCTGCCTTCGGTTGTGATGCACGCCTGCTGGAACGGGGCCACGTTCATCAACCTGATTCTGATCGGTGCCTGAGGCCCGGAAACCGGCCCTGATCAAGGGGTTGCCGAGGTGCGCGCAGGCTTGCAGGAGGCTCGTGGCAATGGTTCACTGACCCCATATCTGCTGTCATCCGTGAACGCCGCTCCAAGGCCACGCCCCGTATCAGTGGACCGGTCGACGTCCTCCGGTGCCCTGGAGCTCATCCAGGGTTCGATGTCAGCGCAGAAGATGGCCCGTCAGGCCCCCCTGCTGGCGGCACTGCATCGCGTTGCTGATGGCTCCCTCTGCGGCGTTGTCCTGGCCGTCCTGGCCCTTTCCGGACTGACGCTCCACTGGCAGCACCGCTGGACCGTTGCCTTCCGGCAGCTCGAGGAGACGCGCAATCTCTCGCATCGACTGACGGAATCCACCGCCATGCTCGAACGCCATCTGCTTGAGGAATCGACCCGTCCTGCTGCGATGGTTCCTACCAAGGTGGCCAATCTGGTTTACCTCGAGCGTCCCCAATCGTCCGATGCTCCCAAGAATCCAGGCTGGATCGCAACGCTGCAGAGCTGGATGAATCAGCCGATTCACAGGGGGTACTGAAGCGATGGCCGACGCACCTGACGGGGGGCGACGTCGGCGTCGTCAGCGCCAGCGTGTGGTTGCCCTGGAGACGGTGCCGGCGTCGCGAATGCGCTGGGTGTTCGCTCTGCTGTGCCTCTGCCTGATTGGTCTGATGGGGCGGATGGCGTGGCTGCAGGTGTTTCAGGCCTCCGTGCTTGAGGCCCGTGCCCGTCGTGTCCAGACCCAGCACACCGACCCCCTCGGAACGCGTCGCCCGATCGTCGACCGGGCCGGCCGCCTGGTCGCCCTGGATGAGGAGCGTTTCCGTCTCTGGGCGCATCCCAACAATTTCCGCTTCCCCGGCGATCCGCCCAGCGTGGTGCGGGAGCCCCTTGACGTGGCCCGCCGCCTGTCGGGTCTGCTTGCCCTGCCGATGGCTGAACTGGTGGAGCGCATGGGCGATCGACCCTCCGGCATCCGGCTGGCTGAGGAGCTGGATCCGGAAACGGCGGCGGAGGTCCGTCGCCTCGGCATCAGTGGTCTCGATCTGGAGCCCTATCCGCGGCGGGTCTATCCCCAGGGCGATCTCTTCGCCAATGTGGTGGGATTTCTCAATCTGGAGCGTGTTCCGCAGGCGGGACTCGAGCAGAGCCGGGATTCCGATCTGAAGCGGCACGAACAGGCCAGGAGTCTGCGACGGGGTGCTGATGGCACGCCCCTACCTGACAACCTCCTTCCGGGTGCCTTCTTCGGTGACGATCTGCGCCTGCAGCTCACCCTCGACGCCCGTCTTCAGGAACTGGCCGCCAGGGCACTGGCGGATCAGGTGAAGACCTGGAAGGCCAAAAAAGGGGTCGCCGTTGTGATGGATGTGCGCAACGGTGAGCTTCTGGCGCTGGCCTCCACACCCACCTACGACCCCAACCGCTACTGGGACTTCTCTCCAGCCCTGTTCCGGGAATGGTCGGTTCAGGACCTTTATGAACCTGGGTCCACCTTCAAGCCCATCAATCTGGCGATTGCCCTGCAGGAGCGGGCGATCGCGGCAGGCGGCACCGTCAACGACATCGGGGAACTCAAGATCGGTGGCTGGCCGATCTTCAATCACGACAAGAACGCCAACGGCGTGATCGATTTCGCCACTGTGCTGCAGGTGTCCAGCAACGTGGGCATGGTTCAGGCGATGCGCCGACTCGACCCGCTGCGCTATTGGCAGTGGTTGTCAAAGCTCGGTCTGGAATCCAGGCCCGATACCGACCTTCCCGGCGCCGTCGCCGGACAGCTCAAGACACGGGAGCTGTTCACAAGCCAGCCGATCGAACCGGCGACGGCGTCCTTCGGCCAGGGATTTGCGCTCACTCCGATCAAGCTCGTGCAGCTTCATGCCCTGCTGGCCAACGGCGGCCGCATGGTCAGTCCCCACATCACCCGAGGACTGCGGTCCGGCACCGGTCTGGCCGGTGCCGACACCTCACCGGGCCAGTCCCTGATGCGCCCCGAGGTCACCCGAACCGTTCTCGACTGGATGGAGACCGTCGTTCAGAAAGGAAGCGGCAAAGGGGTCTACACACCCGGCTACCGGATCGGCGGCAAGACGGGCACCGCCCAGAAAGCCCTGAACGGTGTTTATGTCCCCGGCGCCAAGATCTGCAGCTTTGTGGCCACGCTGCCGATTGAGGATCCCCGTTACGTGGTTCTTGTCGTGGTGGATGAACCCCAGGGCAGCGAGGCCTATGGGTCGACAGTGGCTGTCCCTGTTGCCAAGCAGATCATTGATGCCCTGCTGGTGCTCGAGAGAATTCCGCCGAGCGGAGCCGTCACTCCGATGCAGCCAGCCGCGGCATCCGTCAGCGCGTCCGAACCCCCAGGTTGACGCGTGATGCCAGTTCAACTGGGCTGGCTACGTTGAGGCTATGCAGTCGAGCGTGTTTATGGCTTCCCTTCTTGAGCAGCTTTCCGCCATGACGGTTGTCGTCGCCGACACCGGCGATCTGGAGGCGATCCGCCGCTTCACGCCGAGGGATGCCACGACCAATCCATCGCTGATTCTCGCGGCTGCCCAGATTCCTGCTTACCAGAGCCTGATCGATGAGGCATTGCAATCCTCACGCCGACTTCTTGGTGCGGATGCCCCGGTTGAAGATGTCGTTCACGAAGCGCTTGATGAGATCTGCGTGATCTTCGGCAAGGAGATTCTCAAGATCGTTCCCGGCCGCGTGTCCACGGAGGTGGATGCCCGCCTCAGTTTCGACACCGACGCAACGATTGAAAAAGGTCGGAAGCTGATTCGTCTTTACAACGATGCCGGCATCAGCAATGACCGCGTGCTGATCAAGATCGCCTCCACCTGGGAGGGCATCAAGGCGGCGGAAGTTCTCGAACGAGAGGGCATTCACTGCAACCTCACCCTGCTGTTCGGTTTCGGACAGGCCATTGCCTGTGCCGAAGCTGGAGTCACCCTGATCTCCCCCTTCGTCGGGCGCATCCTCGACTGGTACAAGGCTGAAACCGGTCGGGATGCCTATCCCGGCCATGAGGACCCGGGCGTTCTCTCGGTGACCCGGATCTTCAATTACTTCAAGACCTACGGCTACACGACGGAGGTGATGGGGGCCAGTTTCCGCAACACCGACGAGATCATCGAGCTCGCCGGCTGCGACCTGCTCACGATCTCTCCCAAGCTGCTCGACCAGCTGCGCACGACCGACGCCCCCCTGATGCGCAAGCTTGATGCGACCCATCCCAGCAGCACCGAGCCACAGATTCACGTGGACCGCGCCCGGTTTGATGCCCTCATGGCCGACGATCGGATGGCGACGGACAAGCTCGGGGAGGGCATCAAGGGCTTCAGCAAGGCGATCGAGACCCTCGAAGCCCAGCTGGCGCACCGGCTGGCGGAGCTTGAGGGTGGTGAAGCATTCCGCCACGCGGTTCAGGAGATCTTTCTTCTCAACGACATGAACGGGGATGGATCGATCACCCGTGATGAATGGCTGGGCAGTGATGCGGTCTTTGACGCACTTGATCAGGACCATGACGGACGCCTGACACCCGAGGAAGTGCGGTCCGGCTTCGGTGCAGCCCTGTCCCTGACGATGGCCTGACTGTCGGCGCATCCTTCGCCTGCCCGATGCGTCTGGCGATGCCTCCGTGCCTTCGACTCCCATCGGAGGCATTTTTCGTTTGAATGACTGGGTCATGAGGTCTGCCGCGTGAATGCACTCGACACCATGCGTGCTCTTGCCGCGACCCAGGCGGTCAGGGAGGCTGCCGCCGGTGAGGTGATCTTTGCTGCGGGGCAGCCGGGAACGGCGATGTTCGGTCTCGTCGAGGGTCGTGTCCGCCTCTCCTGGACCACCGAGGACGGTCATGAAGGCTATGAACTGATCTCCGCCGGGGACGTGTTCGGTGCCGGGGCTCTGGTGACGTCGGATCACAGCCGGCTGAGCACAGCCACGGCGGACAGCCCCTGTCGACTGATCGAGATGAATCGGGAGAGGTTTCTGTTTGCCGTTCAGGAGTCTCCGTTGTTCGCGATTGAACTGCTGGCATCAGTGGATGCGCGTCTCAGAGACATCAAGGTGATGGATCGCACCTGATGCCGCCTGTGGCTGATCCAGAGCTGCCGTTGCAGGTGGTGTGGTTCAAGCGCGATCTGCGCATCACGGACCACAGGCCGCTCCTCGATGCCTGTGCTCAGGGTCCGGTGCTCCCCCTTTACATCGTGGAGCCCGGTTACTGGCAGCAGCCTGATGCCTCCGCCCGTCAGTGGGCGTTCTGCAGGGAGTCGCTGGAGCAGCTTCGTGCGGATCTTGCGGCCCTCGGTCAGCCACTGGTGGTCCGCTGCGGTGATGCAGTGTCCGTGCTTGAGAGAGCGCGCCGGGCATTGCGTTGCGTTGGCCTCTGGAGTCATGAAGAAACGGGTAATGCCTTCACCTATGCCCGTGACCGTCAGGTGATGGCCTGGACCAAGGCCCATGGCATCCCCTGGGTGCAGATTCCCCAGTTCGGCGTGACCCGACGGCTGAAGCGCCGTGACGGCTGGGCAAGGCGCTGGGAGGAGCGCATGGCTGAGACCACAGCACCGGCACCCCAGCGGCTGGTGCCTCTGGCGTCGGTTCCTCTGGGGGATCTCCCTGACGCCCAGGCGCTTCAGCTCAATCCGGATCCATGTCCCCAGCGGCAGCGCGGTGGACGCGCTGCCGCCGTGAAGGAGCTCGACGATTTCCTTCGTCACCGTGTGCAGAACTATGCCCGCAGCATCTCCAGCCCTGTGGTGGCGTTCCGCGGCTGCTCACGTCTGTCTCCCTACCTCACCTGGGGCTGCCTTTCGATCAGGGAAGTGGTGCAGGCCAGCCGGGAACACCGTGGCCGCGGCGTCAGCAGTTTCGGTTCACGCCTGCACTGGCATTGCCATTTCATTCAGAAGCTGGAGGATGAACCGGCCATTGAGTTTCAGGATTTCCATCCCTTCATGCGTGGCATCCGGTGTCTGGATGACGATCGCTTCAATGCCTGGGCAGAGGGCCGAACCGGTATCCCGTTCGTCGATGCCTGCATGCGCGCCTTGCACGCCCATGGATGGATCAATTTCCGCATGCGCGCGATGCTGATGTCGTTCGCCACCTATCACCTCTGGCTTCCCTGGCGGGACTGTGGCCTCCATCTGGCTCGGCTGTTCGTCGATTACGAACCGGGCATTCACTGGAGTCAGTGTCAGATGCAGTCGGGCAGTACCTCGATCAACACGATTCGGATCTACAACCCGATCA
>WTHL01000109.1 GCA_011523155.1 Synechococcus sp. PL34863bin_39
TCTCCATGTCGCGCAGGCAGGCAGCCATGCGGCGGGAGGTGTAGGCGTTACCGCCAGGAGCGATCAGGGCAGGCTGCTGAGCGAAAAGAGCGCGAGCAGCGTTGGCAACGATGGTGGAGGCGTTGCTGGTGATGCGGTTGACGGCGTCCAGACGCTTGTTGCTGTCGGAAACCATTGCAGCCAGAGCGTCGATTTCACTGGCGTTGATGAACTGGCCCCGGGCATCGGCCTGGGCGACAACCTTGGTGAAGGCGTCAAACATTGGAGTGACTGACAGTTATTGAGCGAACGCTAGACAGACACCGACAGAGGCGTGACTGGCACCGAGGCGACGCCCAGTCAGGGTGATCGTCAGACTGCGACAAGCTTCCAATGGCGTTGTGAACCGGGCAGGATTGATGGTTACCGGCCTCGCAGCGGCGCTGATCGGCGATCTTCCGATCCATGGTCTTGAGGTTGGCGGTCGCACCAGCTTTCTGGCGGTTCCCACCCGTGCCGAATTGATCAACTACCGCGATACGGCGTTCAGTGGCGGTGCCGAATACTTTTTCGTGATGACGCTCCCGGAGGGAGCTGATGCCGGCCTCGGGGGAATCAGGCTCGCGCAGATCCGTGGCGTCCGACCGGCCTTCCACCTGGGCCCTGTCCAGCCGACAGCCTTTCTGGGGCGGCCCAGGCGTCGGGGGGCGCAGGTTGGCGTCCGTGCCGATTTCTCCCTGGACAACCGCGAGGTCGAGGTTCGCTTCGCGGAACCCGTGGCTCCGGGAGACACCATCACGGTGGCGTTCAGGGTCAACATCAACCCACCCGCCGATCTCTATCTGTTTTCCGTTTCAGCCTCACCCTGGGGCCCTGACCCGATCTCCCAGCCGGTCGGCGTGGTGCGCATGAGTGTGTTCAGTGCCGTCCCCTGAGTCGACTGGCCAGAAACTTCGGGGCATAGTGAGCCGGAACTGAACAGCAAGGGCTTCTGCACAGCAATCACTACGACCGCATTCCGGACCCACAGGACGGGGTCTCACTGATTGAGGTGTGCGTTCGGGATCTCCAGCCCACCCAGATGTGCATCGGACTGGCAGAAGTGCGAAGTCGCCAGCGTGACTTTCTCGACGACACCGACGAGGAGCGCAGTCGCTACCTCCGCACCAAACCGGTTCCCCTCGTGCGCAGCGCGGCTGGGGACCTCTGGATGGTCGATCGTCATCACCGACTCCGCGCTCTGGTGGAGCTGGATCCGGAGGTGACGAGCTTCGGATATGTGATCGAGGATCTCCCGACCCATGACCGCCTGACGGTGCTGGCCCATCTGCAGAGGCGGGGGTGGCTGTACCTGTTCGACGGCCGCGGTAATGGTCCGCATGCTCCTGAGGCCCTGCCATCCAAATTGATGGGCCTTCAAGACGACCCGTATCGGAGTCTTGTGTGGAAGCTGAAGAAGGAAAAGGCCATCAGTCCTCAGCCCCTGATCCCGTACCACGAATTTCGTTGGGGAGCCTGGCTGCGCAGCCGTCCCCTCCCCCCCTTCAGCTCCGAACATCTGGATCCGGCGCTGCCCGCTGCCAGGGCTCTGGTTCGGTCATCCAGTGCCGCTCACCTGGCGGGCTGGACCGGGTGCGCCTGA
This sequence comes from Synechococcus sp. PL34863bin_39, assembly GCA_011523155.1. The sequence goes on from WTHL01000109.1 coordinate 1,622, forward strand.
TTTCGACGTGACGACGGCGGTCAGCGCTTCTTGCGGGAATCGATCTGCAGAAGGTCCTTCACCTTCTGCACCTGACTGGCAAGCTGCGGGTCGGAGGAGAGCTTTTTCTCCACCTGTTCGATGGCGTACATCACCGTGGTGTGGTCCTTGCCACCGAATGTTTCACCGATCCGGGGAAGGCTCAGGTCAGTGCCCTGACGCATGAGGAACATCCCCACCTGACGCGCCTGGCTGACGGCCCGACGTCGGCTGCTGCTGCGCATGTCATCGGCACTGACATCAAACACCTCGGAGACCTTGTCGATCACCTGCTGGGGTGTGACCTCAACACCCTGACCACTGGGATCCAGCATCGGAGCCACGGACTCGACCGTCATCGGAAGGCCCGTGATCGACGCGAAGGCCACAGCCCTGGTGAGAGCACCCTCAAGCTCCCGGATGTTGGAAGTGAACCGACCTGAGATGTACTGAATCAGCTCCCGTGGAAGCGACACCTTCTCCTGTTCCGCCTTCTTCTGAAGAATCGCCATTCTCGTTTCTAGATCGGGCGTCTGGATATCCGCGATCAGCCCCATGGAGAAACGGGAAATGAGGCGTTCCTGCAGGCGGGGAATCTGGCTCGGAGGTCGGTCACTGGCGATCACAATCTGACGTCCGGCCTCATGAAGGGCATTGAACGTGTGGAAGAACTCCTCCTGGGTGTATTCCTTGCCTTCGATGAACTGAATGTCATCCACAAGGATGAGATCCGTCGCCCTGTAACGGTCGCGAAACGCCTGCATGGCGTCCTTGCGGATGGCCTGGATCAGATCGTTGGTGAAGGTTTCGGTGGAGACGTAGGAGACCCTGGCCTCGGGATCGATCTCCAGGCGATAGTGGCCGATTGCCTGCATGAGATGGGTTTTGCCGAGACCGACCCCACCGCAGATGAAGAGGGGATTGAATTCACGCCCGGGGGACTCGGCAACCGCCAGTGCCGCGGCATGGGCCATGCGGCTGTTGGGCCCCACGACGAACCTGTTGAAGACGTAGCGACGGTTCAGCCCGGGCAGACGACGCACCCCTCTGGAGGCTGCCGGCTGTGCTGAGGCGGGCGGGACCACAGCGACAGGTGACAGGCCGGACCCCGGGGGCGGATCAACCGGCAGGGGGGCTCCCGGAGCCGCTGCAACGCTGGATGTCGACTCCACATCGGCCTGTCGTGCCTCGACGCTGACCTGGACGGGACGGCCGATGATGTCGGTTGCCAGCTCGGTGATCGTGCTGAGGTAGTGCTTGCGAAGCCAGTTGCTGGCGAAGCTGTTGGGGGCCTGAAGGCAGAGCTCGTTGCCCGTGAAACTGCTGCAGCGAACAGGGCGCAGCCAGGTTTCGAAGGTTGGTTTGCTGAGGCTGCTCTGGAGAGCGTGCTGCACCTTGTTCCACAGCTCACTGCCGCTCAGCAACGTTCCGTTCTCCCTTCCCAGGTGGGGAATCTACGCAAGGCCGCGGGCATCGTCCGCCTTTCATGAGACGCTGTCAGCAATCCAGCAGATGTCATGGTCCGCGCTGCCCACGCAGTCCAGCTGCGCTCCCTTCGATGGGTCGGAATCGTCCTTGTGGGCCTCGGACTGAGCGGTTGTGGTCCGAACTGGAAGCAGCGTCTGGGAATCGCGCCGCCTCCAAGTCCGGAGGCCTTGCCGGATGTCAGCGACCGGGTCAGTGCCCCACCGCTGAAACCTGGCCGCAACGTCATCGTCTCCGCGGTGGACCGCGCCGGACCTGCCGTGGTGCGCATCGACACCATCAAACGGATCAACAATCCGCTTGGATCGCTGTTCGGCGGTGCACCAGGTATCCAGCAGCAACAGGGACAGGGATCCGGCTTCATCACGCGCTCGGATGGCCTGATCTTCACGAACGAACACGTGGTGGACGGCGCCGATCAGGTGTCCGTGACGCTCCCCGATGGCCGCAACTTCAAGGGCCGCGTGCTCGGTGGCGATCCGCTCACCGATGTGGCGGTGGTCAAGGTAGTGGCTGAAGGCCTGCCAACCGCACCCCTCGGCGACTCGAACGACCTCAGACCGGGCGAGTGGGCCATCGCCATCGGCAATCCTCTCGGCCTGAACAACACCGTGACCGCCGGCATCATCAGTGCCGTGGACCGGACGAATGCCCTCGGCTCGGGTCAGCGCGTTCCTTACATCCAGACGGACGCGGCCGTGAATCCGGGGAACAGTGGCGGACCGCTGATCAATGCCGCTGGCCAGGTGATCGGCATCAACACCGCGATCCGCAAGGCGCCTGGAGCAGGGCTGAGCTTTGCAATCCCCATCAATCTGGCCAAACGGATCGCCCAGCAGATCATCAGCACCGGACAGGCCTCACACCCTTACATCGGCGTCCGTCTGCAGACGCTCACCCCCAAGCTGGCTGCTGAGATCAATGCCACCAGCAAGAGCTGCCGAGTGCCGGAGGTCAACGGGGTCTTGGTGATTGAAGTGGTGGAGAGGAGTCCCGCCTTCAGGGCAGGGATCAAGGCTTGCGACCTCATCAAGACCGTGAATGGGCAACGGGTGAAGGATCCCTCCGATGTGCAGCTGGCTGTCGACAGGGGAACGGTGGGGAAAGCGATGCCCTTGACCGTGGAGCGTGAGGGCCGGATCGAGGAACTGAGCGTGCGACCGGCCGAATTGCCGCGGCGAGAGTGAGCCTGCAAGTCCGAACACCTGGACCCAAGCCCGTGCTCGTGGTGATGAGCCGCTGGCCGGCGTTCGGGCGGTGCAAACGACGGTTGTCCGCATCGTTGGGTTCGACGGCCGCGGCCACGGTTCAGAAGGCTCTGAGAGGTCACACCCTGGCCGTGGCCAGCGCCCTGCAGGCGGAGGGATCTGTGGAGGTTCAGCTCGCCATGAGCGGTGGCGGCACGGCGCCGACCCGGATGCAACGGAACCTGAGGCTGCTGCCACAGGGAGACGGCAACCTTGGTCTGCGAATGCGCCGACAGCTCCTTCTGGCCCGGCGCAGGTTCGGAGCACGCCCGTCGCTGATCATCGGCACCGACCTCCCTGGACTCTGTCCCAGGGATGTGCACGTGGCGATCGAAGCACTCTCAAGCCACTCCCTTGTCCTTGGCCCGGCGGAGGACGGCGGCTACTGGCTGATGGGGCTGGCTCCTGCGCTTGCTGAGAGCTGCCCCGAATGGCTGTTCTCAGGACTCCCTTGGGGAAGCGATCAGGTGCTGGCCATGACATCGGAACGTGCGCAGAGCCATGGCATCACCCCGGTCTTGCTCCAGCGGAGAAACGACATTGACCGGCTTGAAGACCTGCAGCCATGGCTGGGTTGATGGGGTCTGACCCGGTGCTGAGCGTGATCATTCCATGCCTGAACGAAGCGGCACACCTGCCGCTGCTTCTGGCAGACCTCGACCGGTGGCCTGACGCCTTGGAACGGTTGGTGATCGATGCAGGCAGTGAGGACGGGAGCGCGGATCTGGCCCGAAGGGCCGGCGCCCACTGCCTGCTGGCACCCCAGCGCGGTCGAGGCGCCCAGCTGGCCTTCGGCGCTGACCAGGCCCGAGGAGCCTGGCTGCTGTTTCTGCATGCCGACAGCCGGCTGAGCAGTCGCTGGCCTCAGGCAGTCATGGCCGTGTTAAACGAACCGGCAGACATGCAGGCGGCCTGGTACTTCGACCTTCGGCTGCAGCCCTCCAGGCTAGGCCTGAGGCTGCTCTCGACCGCCGTGGCCATGCGCAGTCGATGGCTGCAGCGTCCGTACGGTGACCAGGGCCTTCTTCTGCACCGACGCCTCTACGCGGCATGCGGTGGCTACGCCGCACTGCCGCTGATGGAGGATCTCGACCTCGTGGAGCGCCTGTCCGCCAAGGCCAGGCTGCGGGCACTGGACGACGCACTGATCAGCGACTCACGGCGCTGGAGTGACACCGGACTCATCCAGCAGAGCTGGCGCAATGCACAACTGCGCTCACGCTGGCGCCGAGGCGAGAACCCCGACCGTCTGGCATCGGCCTATTACGGCCGACCGAACGACGTACCGGCAGATCAGGAGGCGTACCAGAAACCGCAGCGATGGCCGTGGGGTTCCAATTCCCAGCCGAGTCGTTCGTAGAAGGGAAGGACTCCAGGGTCAGCGAACAGCGTGACCCGCTCCGTGCCCAAGGCGCGAAGCGCTTCCAGCACGTAATCCATCAGCTGCTTTCCGAGTCCCGAACCCTGGTAAAGCGGATGAACCGCCACATCCCAGATGGTGGCATCGAGGACCCCGTCACCTGTACAGCGGGCGAAGCCCACGAGCCGCGGCAGGCGAGGATCGTGACGCCAGAGACCGACACTGATCAGACTGTTATCGAGGGCACGACGGACCCTGCGGGCAGGGCGCCGCGACCACCCGACCGACTCCAGCAGGCGCTCCAACTCAATGAGATCCATCGGGCGCGACTGGCTGAAGACCAGACTCACCTGGGGATTCGGGCTCTGGCAGAAACGCGCCTTGTCCCCATAAGCCTGCACCAGGGTCTCCTCGGTCAGTGCGGAGGGCGAGATCACGCAGCCATTGCTCACGACGTCGATTGTGACGTATCAGTCGTGGTCAGCACGGCATCCTGGTGTCCCCTGTTCCCCATCGATGACGTCCGGCCCTGTGATCATTGGCGTGCATGGCTGGCTGCTCAGCCGCAAGGTCTGGACTCCACTGGAGCGTCGATGGGGTGCTCTCCTCCATCCGTCGGCAGAGCCCCAGGACAACAATGGATGGCGGTTGTGGTGCCCTGACCTCCCGGGGTTCGGTGAGCGCAGGCG
>WTHL01000236.1 GCA_011523155.1 Synechococcus sp. PL34863bin_39
CAGTTCGATCGCGGCCAGTTCGTCACTCCAGTCTTCGGGATCTGTCGGCGCTTCGCTGGGAACTCAGCGTTCTGGCCGTTCAACCGGTGTAGGCGGCTCAGTCAATTCACCTGCAGGTTGCGCGACCTGTTGAGGGCCCTGATCTGTCGAACGCTCAGGGTCTGCGGTGCTCTGGGGTGATGGAGCCTCGCTGCTTGTCTCTGGTTGGCGTCGTCGGATCGGCTCCGTTCGCGCGTCCCTGGTGACCGCCTCAGTGGTTGTCGCTGATCGCACTGCGGAGGGCTGTTGCGATGGCCTGGTTGGATCGAGTCGTTGCTTGAGGCGTTGCAAGGCACGATCTTCCGCTGTTTCGGACGTCTCTCCTTCACCCAGGGCGCTGCCCAGCACCATCGATCCCTCGTACGCCGTCACGAGCACCACACAACGCGACGCATCGATGTGGCAAAGCTGGGCCTGGGTGTTCATTTCGCTGCTGGGCGCTGCCCATTTCTAGGCTGCAGTACATGGATTCAGCCGCTCTTCCCTCCCTCACCCCCTTGCTCGATGGAGTCGATCAATGGGTGGAGCTTCTTCCGCTTCTGCCTGTATTGGTGTCGCTGGAGTTGATACTTTCTGCCGATAACGCCATCGCACTGGCCGCCATCGCCCGCCAGCAGAACCATCCAGGGCGTGAGCGTCAGGCCTTGAATCTCGGGATCGCCATGGCCTTCGGTCTTCGGATCGCGCTGATTCTGATGGCCCAATGGGTGCTCGCGTTCAGGCCGATTCAGTTGTTTGCTGGCCTCTACCTGATCTGGATCTTCGTAGGGCACTTACGCCAGAAGTCGAGTGATGGCAGCGATGCTGCGGACGGTGATGCTGAGGGTGCCGGGTCTGTCTCCCGGGGAGTCATGCGGACGGTATTGACGCTTGCCTTCACGGATCTCGCCTTCTCCATTGACAGCGTCGCTGCTGCCGTGGCTATCAGTGATCAGCTCATTCTTGTGATCACGGGTGCTCTCATCGGTGTCGTTGCGCTGCGTTTCACCTCAGGACTGTTCATCCGTTGGCTGGAGGTGTTTTCACGTCTCGAGACAGCCGGTTTCCTTGCCGTGGCCTATGTCGGTGTCAAACTTCTCGTCACCTTGATCTGGCCATCGATTCTGGTTCCGGAATGGTTCACCCTGGCGACTGTTGTCACCCTGTTCGTCTGGGGCTTCTCCGAGCGTTCCCTCCCTCTTGCTGAGGAGTCCTGAGCGTGCTGGTTGAACTGCGTCAATCCGGGAGTGAGCGTCTTCTCGATCGCGTCGAGCTTGAGGATTCACCCCATCCTGGTCGTTGGTTTGAGCATCGCTCGCACAGTTACCTCGTGATTCAGCGGCGTCATCGCTATGCCTTGCAATCCGGCCGCTATCAGCTCAGATCCGTTGTTCTTCTTGTCAAAGAGCAGAAACAGCCAGCCGATGCTCGGCCCCATCGTCATGGTTGGGTGATTGGTGACCCAAGCTGCCGGTTCAACGCGCTCAGTCCTTTGCTCCGTTGTGCTGTTCTCCCCGATGGTCCCTGTGACCGATGCAGTCACCATGAGCCCCGCTCCGGGACTGCTGCATGACCACCAGCGCGTCGACGTCGTGGCTGCGTTGCCACAAGGTGGATGGCCATGGTGTGGCCTCAGGCGTGGCCAACCGTGATCCAAGCCGACCCCCCTCGCCCTATCCCGAGGGGAGCATTGCCATGCAGATGCCCCATTTCGCCGCGAGGGGACTTGATCTGACCGGGTTCTGGCCAGGAACGATCAATCTGTCCTTTGCACCTTGTTCAATCCGCCTCAGCAATCCCGATGTCAGCTTTGCTGATCTTCGCTGGACCGACCGTCACCCCCCTGAGACGTTCTCCTTCTGGTCGGTTCAACTGCGCGATCCTCTCCGCCACTGGATTCACCCGGCTCTGATCTATTACCCCCATCCGGAGACCAAGGTCCGGCATCACCAGTCGAATGTCGTGCTCGAGGTTCTTGCGCCCTGGATCGGCGATCTGCAGCCTCAGGCCTCACTGCAGATCGGTGTCGATCCCAACAGGATCGTGCTGCATCCTTCCTCCCCTTGACCGCGAGTCTGCAGGCTCAAGGGCAGGACCCCGACCTAGAGCCTTCGCTCCACCAGATGCCTGATTTCAGCTGCGGTCAGGTCGATCGGGTTGTTGCGGTTGAGGGCCGCGTTGACGATGCGATCGAGATCTGATCGTTCGACCCCGTAGTGCCCGAGACGGGGGATCGCCAAGATCTCGACCCAGGATTCAAGGGTGGTGCTGAGATGTTCGACCGCATCGGCATCATCCTTGAGCGCTTGCCCCTCAGGCATGAGACGACCCACACGGGCCATGCGTCGGATGGCGGGATGGTCGGGGGCGCGTTGCTGCAGCGCCAACCAGTTCTGGCGTTGTGCCGACGCCATCAATGTGCCGCAGACAACCCCATGTGGAATCGGAAACCAGCCACCGATCGGTCCAGCCAGGCCATGCACGATTCCAAGCCCGGCATTGGCCAGGCCGACGCCTGAGCAGAGGGCCGCATAGGCCATGGCAAGACGCACCTCCGGATCATTCGCTCCCTCGCCACAGGCTGCGAGCAGGTTGGGCACCAGATGCTCCAGACCACTCCAGACCACAGCATCTGTCAGGGGAGAGGCCTGGGGGGAAAGAAATGGTTCAAGCAGTTGCGTGAAGGCGTCCATGCCACAGGCCGCCGTGATCGCTGCGTTTGTTCCGGTCAGCAGCGTGCTGTCCAGGATCACCGAATCGGGAACGAAGGTGTCATGCCGCAGTGACTTCTTGTATCCCTTGGCACCGATGTCACTGAGAACAGCATTCTTGGACACCTCTCCCCCGGTTCCCGATGTGGTGGGGACAGCGAGGTAGGGCAGACAGATCCCACTGTGGGTCAGCCCCCTGCCCACCCCCTCCAGATGATCCAGCACGGAGTTGCCATGGGGGAGCATGGCGGCGGCGGCTTTGCCAAGGTCAATTGTGCTGCCACCGCCAACGGCGATCACGGCATCAATCCCCTGGCCGAACCAGGTGTTGGTGAGCTGATCAACGAACCCTGGGCTGGGTTCACCCTGGCAGGAGACATGGTTGAGCTCGGCCCCTGCCGCCTTGATCAGCGCCTCAATCCGTTGAAGGTGCCCCGATCTCTGCAGCGACTGGGCACCTGTGATCAGCAGAACCGAGTGGGCTTTTTGATCCATCAACCAGGATTGAATCCGGCTCAGTGTTCCAGTGCCGCAATGAATGGCAGGAACACGGGCCATGGAGAACGAAAGGGTCATCGCTCTGAACCGTCCATCGTGCGATCAAGGTGCAATGGACTGGTAAGGCACACCCTGTCGCGGTTCCGCCATCCAATCAGCGACGGTTTCGCGCCATTTCAAGTAGTGGGCCGTTTCCTTGTGGGCCGCCGCCGATTCCTTGGACTCGTAGGCCTCATAGAGAAGAAATTTGCTCGGATCCGCAGCATCCTGAAGGACATCAAATCGACAATTTCCTGTTTCCATCACAGAGTGTTCGTGATTCACTCTGGATGCAGCTTTGAAATCATCAATATGCTCTGATTTCACATGAACATGCACGCAGGTGACAAACATCATCGAATTCTGGGTTGCTTTAAGAATCCTCTTTCTCTAGCACAAGCGAAGCTGGTGGCATCGTGAAAGCAGTCCTGTTCTCTCAACGCTGATTCATGCTTAATGCGTTCCAATGATTCAGGTTGGTTGAGGATTGGCTCTGACTGTTCCCATCTGGAGCGCCTGATCCTTGGAGGCTTGGGGTTCCGTTGGCGAAGCCCAATGACTTGAGGCCATGACGCGCTTCAGTGCAAAATGATGATGTCTGGTCTGCTTGTGCGCATGGTGTTGACGGAGAGCGAACGACTCCGAACCCGCCATCAACTCCTCGAGTTCCTGAAATTCAGAGTTCTGGCTGCGCAGCAGGATTTCTTTCTGGATGAATCCACTGCAGATCGCCGGGCTTGGTTGCGACGGGTTCATCCACACGCCCTGGCCTTGTCGGATCAGGACCTTGAGCAGGTCTGGGATCAGGCCTATCAGCTCTATGGCTGCCACTGACTGATCCAGTTCTGTCAGGGGGCAACGCCACCGTTCCACTGCGAATGCGGACAATTCGCGGGCACCACAGGCTTCTAGGGTGATGGGTCTTCGCCCGATGGTCATCGCCGCTTCCGCCCCTCCGTCTGCAGTTGCCAACCATGCATTTGACGACCTTGGGCTGAGTGCCCCACTCCTCAAAGCTCTGCAGGAGAAGGGCTACGACACACCGTCGCCGATTCAGCAACAGGCGATTCCGGCAGTCCTGAGCGGCCGCGATCTGATGGCGGCGGCCCAGACCGGCACTGGTAAAACAGCGGGCTTCACCTTGCCGATGCTGGAGAAACTCAGCCATGGCGCCCGTCCCGGCAGCGGACAGATCAGGGCTCTGGTCCTCACGCCGACCCGTGAGCTCGCCGCACAGGTTCTCGACAATGTCCGGGACTACAGCAAGCATCTGCGTCTGCGCAGCGATGTGGTCTTCGGCGGCGTCAAGATCAACCCGCAGATCCAGCGCTTGAAGCAAGGTGTTGACCTGCTGGTGGCCACGCCCGGTCGGCTTCTGGACCTCCATCAGCAGGGTGCACTCCGATTTGAGCGGGTTGAATTTCTTGTTCTTGATGAAGCCGATCGCATGCTCGACATGGGGTTCATCCATGACATCCGTCGCGTCCTCGAGCGGTTGCCGGAACGACGCCAGACTCTGCTGTTCTCGGCCACATTCAGCGCACCGATCCGCAAACTCGCCACCGGACTGCTGACAAACCCGCTGCAGATTCAGATCACACCACCGAATCAGACAGCCCGAACGGTTCAGCAGGTGGTTCATCCCTGCGACATGAAGCGCAAGCCAGAACTCCTGAGTCATCTGATCCGCCTCCACGACTGGCGACAGGTTCTGGTCTTCTCACGAACCAAACACGGGGCCAATCGTGTCGCCGAAAAACTGAACAACGAAGGTCTGTCAGCGGCAGCGATTCACGGCAACAAAAGCCAGGGCGCCCGCACCCGCGCGCTCCAGGGTTTCAAGGATGGGTCCGTGCGCGTGCTCGTGGCCACAGACATTGCTGCACGGGGCATTGACATCCAGCAACTCCCCTATGTGGTCAACCTCGACCTGCCGAATGTGGCGGAGGATTATGTCCATCGCATCGGTCGCACCGGTCGGGCCGGTGAGTGCGGACACGCGATCTCTCTGGTTGCCGCCGAGGAAGCCTTGCTGCTGAAAGCGATTGAGCGCATCACCCGTGAATCCCTCGAGAAGCTGCCGGTTCCTGGATTTGAGCCCACGGTGCTTGATGCCCCCCCACTGGATCTCAGTGGCGGACGAGGACGACGCTCGCCCCGCGCTGGATCTCCATCTGGAGGGCGGCATCAACGTGGCCGTCGTGGTCCATCGGCTGGTTCTGGAACGCCTTCGGCGCGTCCCCGCCGTGTGGGCCGTTCCTCCCAGCGCTGAGTGGATGGCGGCTCGTCATGGGGTTTGATCCGCGCCGCTGGTCACCGGAGTCCCGTGTCCGCGGCGTCACCAGCAATGTCGAGGCTCTGCTGACTGAAAATGCGGCCCTTCGTCGGGAAAACCAGGCGTTGCGCCGTGAGCTTGAGCGCCTTCTCCGGCGTCAATCCCAGTCAGGCAGAGAGGGTGTCCGGCAGTCCCGTGGATGGGGCGACTCCCCTGACGCGTCCCAGGATCCTCCCCGGATCACGGCTGAACAGGTCAAACGCTGGGGGGTGGAGCTGGCCCGGCAGCATCAGTGGCAGAGCCTGACCACCCGGGCGTTGGAGGCCCTGGTCAACGACCTCAACCGCCGCAGCTTCCATCCCAAGCTCTCGCTTCGGCAACGGCTCGATCACCTTCTCCCCCAGCTGGGCACCGATCTGTTCTGCGCCATCGGAGAGCCGACGAGCAAAAAGCAGTGGGCCGTGCTGGCGGCCTTTGCGCTCTATGGGCTGAGAACGGCGGAATGGCTTGAGGAGGCTCCGGATCGAGTCGTGCTCGATCTGCGTCAGCGATTGCCGAACACTAAGGCTGGGAGGCGCACCCGCTCCGACCGCAGACGCTCTGACCGCCCGTTCTCGCAAACCGATGCTGTCGGAGCACCTTTGGGGGCGGATCCCAGCCGCATCGCTGCCTTCAGTGCCCTGAATCTGCAGTGGGGAGCCAACCGCACTGAGATCAAGAACGCCCATCGCCGGATGGTGAAACGACATCATCCGGATGTGGGTGGGGACGCCGAGGCGTTCCGTCGAATCACAGAGGCCTATCAGCTTCTAATCACC
>WTHL01000030.1 GCA_011523155.1 Synechococcus sp. PL34863bin_39
ATGCCATGCAGGCGGCATCGAAACCCCACCATTTTCTCGGCATCAATCAGGGGGGGCAGGCCTCCATCGTGAGCACCACCGGCAATCCCCACGGGCATCTGGTGCTCCGGGGTGGCAGTCGCGGCACCAATTTCCATCGCGAGGCCGTTCAGGCCGCGGCCGCCGAGCTGAGCCGGTCCGATCTGGCGGCTCGGATGATGGTGGATTGCAGCCATGGCAACTCCAACAAGGACTACCGCCGTCAGGGGGAGGTGCTTGCCACGGTGGCTGAGCAGGTCCGCGAGGGGTTCAACCACGTGATGGGCGTGATGCTGGAGAGCCATCTGGTGGAAGGCAACCAGAAGCTCAATCCGGATCGCGCCGCCATGACCTACGGCCAGAGCGTCACCGATGCCTGCATCAGCATCGAGTCGACCGCCGAGCTGCTGGATCAGCTCGCCTCGGCGGTGCAGGCGTCGCGGGTGACGGCCTGATCTGGCACTCCGAAGCCGCGAGTGCCAGCTTTGTTGATCAATAGTGGCGAGATGTAAGGCTTTTTGTTGTTACGTTCGCGCTGAACATCTGATCAATTCTTGAACCTTAGATTCCTGCGATCAATGGGCGGAGGTCAGGCTGATGGTGTTGCTTCATTTTTTCGGCTTCGGCGATTCCCTCCGTTTGTTTGAACTGGAGCAGCAGACCGGGCTCTGGGTGAGCGGGTTCAGGCCGTTGCAGCTCGATGGTGTTCTGCAGTGGACCCAGCGTGTGGCCGGTCAGCAGCACTGGGATCCCGATCCGCTCCAGCATCAGGTGATGCGGCTGTGGATGGAGCGTGCGGACCAGATCAGCCGCTGGCAGGCCGGCCTGCGTCAGTTGCCTGAGGATCAGGTGCTGGTGGCCGGTCTTGGCAGTCATGGCGACTGGAGTCGACATTGGGAGCAGATGCTGCGCGTTTGAGGTTCACCGCCTCAGCGGGCCAGCCAATGCCAGCTGAGGCCCACGGCCAGTGGCACCGTGAGGTTGTCGAGACCCCAGCGGCTGAGCTGCTCAAGCCCGGTGGCCAGCAGAGCGATGCCCAGCAGGCCGGCCATCCCCGGCTCGGACGGGCTTGCCAGGCTCAGCAGGATCAGCACCAGCAGGCTGAGGCCAGCCATGGTTGCGGTGCCGGCAAGGGATTTGGTCTGTCCCCACACGCTCCAGCGGGGTGAGGTCAGGGCTCGGCCGAGCAGGCCTGCGCCGCCGTCGCCTGCGGCCATCACCAGAAGCCCGGCGCAGGCAGCCTGCGGTTGATCGACCCAGAACAGGGCCAGCAGACTCGTGATCGCGAGGCCGTAGGCGACGGTGCCGTAACTCTTGCGATCGATGTCTTCCACCGCAGGCAACAGATGCCAGCGGTGGTTGATGACGGCTCCGGTTGTGACGGTGATCGCAACCGGCAGGGCGATGGCCGCCGGCACCCCCAGCCACCAGGCCAGAGGCAGCACCGGACCGGTGCCGATGTGGAGAATCTTGCGACTCAGTTCCCGCTGGTTCGGCCATCGCCTGCGGGCCAGCACGCAGAGGATGAGCACCAGGCTCATCCAGAGCATGATCAAGCCGACACCGATCCAGGGGCTCAAGCGGCCTGCTGATGGTTGGTCATCATCCGCAGCTTGAGGATCGCTTTGGCCTCAAGCTGGCGCACCCGTTCCCTGGACACGTTGATCTGTCTGCCGATCTCGGCCAGGGTCAGGGGCTCTTCACCATCGAGTCCGAACCGCAGACGCAGGATTTTCTGTTCCCGCTCATTCAGCTGCGACAGCCATCCGCCGAGATGTTCCTTCTGGATGGAGCGGTCCATCCCCTCCATGGGTTCATCGCCGTTGGGGTCCGGGATCAGTTCTCCGAGGGTGCTGCGATCCTCTTCGCCGCGGGCGTGGGCATCGAGAGACGCGCAGGGGGCGCTCTGGGAGATCAGGTCTTCCAGGTCACGGGGTTCGATGCCCATGGCATGGGCCAGCTCCAGTCGATTCGGCTGCCGGCCGAAGCGATGGGACAGCTCGCGGGAGATGCGCCGCATCTTGGAGAGCTTTTCGCTGACGTGAATCGGCAGCCTGATGGTGCGTGCGCTGTTGTCGATCGCCCGCGTCATGCCCTGGCGGATCCACCAGTAGGCATAGGTGGAGAACTTGTAGCCCATGGCGGGGTCGAATTTGTCGACGGCCCGTTCCAGGCCGATCGCCCCTTCCTGCACCAGATCAAGCAGCTCAAGGCCCTGGTTCTGGTACTTCTTGGCAACGCTGACCACGAGGCGCAGATTGGCGGCCATCATCCGGTCACGGGCCCGCTTGCCCATGCGGATCTTGTGGCGCTCCCTGGGCGTGCGATCCGCTTCCGGAGTGTCCAGCAGCTGTTTCATGGCCTGCACGTGATGGGCAAGCTCGATCTCTTCAGCGGCGGTGAGAAGGGGAATCCGGCCGATACTGCTGAGGTAATAGCCGATGGAGTCGGTGGACAGGCGTCCTGCCTGCTTGATCTGACGTGCTGCCTGTGCCGCTTTGCTGCTGCTCTGATTGCTCCGAACACGCTTGGTGTTCGGCAAAGCAGGTTCCACCGGAGCGCTGCCATGGGCATCACTGGTGGACTCCAGAGGGATCCCCATCACCCTGGCCTCCTGAGATTTGATTTGGGCGAAATTTAGCACTGCAAGTGCTATTTGGCGGAAGCAAATCCGAAGATTTGCCGTATAAGAATGCTCTCAGTCGGTTATTTGTTTGATTTCAGGAATTTAACCCCGAATGTTCATTTTTTCGATTCTTTAATGCACAAGGGGAGGAGAGGGTGTAGTCCTGATAACCCTATCTCGGGTTGGTGGTCAGATCCCTCTCTATAGCAGGCGTCTCCGGCGGAAGGCCATGTCTCCAGGACGTGTTCAGCGCCACCTGGGAATTGATGGGGCTGGATCCTGGTTGGCGCTGTGTGAAGGAGCCGTCGCTGTGCATCTCCCAGGCGCCGTAATCGTCGGCCAGATAAAGATCGAGCAGTCGCTCCAGTTGCTGGCGCAGCTCAGGATTGGCGATGGGCGTCACGGCCTCGACGCGTCGATCAAGATTGCGCGGCATCCAGTCGGCGCTGCCGATGTACGCCTCCGGTTCGCCTCCATTGCCGAACCAGACGATGCGGGAATGCTCGAGATAGCGCCCGATGATGCTCACCACGCGGATGTTGTCGCTGAGGCCTGGTTTGCCTGGGTAAAGACAACACATGCCCCGGATGATCAACTCGACCTGCACCCCTGCCTGTGACGCTTCGTAGAGCAACGCCACGATCGCCGGGTCCACAAGGGAATTCATTTTCGCGCGGATTCTGCCGCCACGACCCTGCCTGGCGTGGTTGATCTCCCGCCGGATCAGTTCCTCCGTGCCCTTGCGCAGGGTCACCGGCGCCACCAGCAGTTTGCGGAAGCTCTGCTGCTTGGAGAAACCGGTGAGGTAATTGAAAAGCTCCACCAGGTCCTGCCCCAGTTCTGGTTCTGCCGAGAGCAGGCCGAGATCGGTGTAGAGCTTGGAGGTTTTGGAGTTGTAATTGCCGGTGCCGATGTGCACATAGCTGCGCAACCGCTGTTTCTCACGGCGCACCACGAGCACGATCTTGGTGTGGGTCTTGAGCCCGATCACGCCGTACACCACGTGCACGCCTGAACTTTCCAGCTGCTTCGCCCACTGGATGTTGTTGTCTTCGTCGAAGCGCGCCTTGAGTTCGACCAGGGCCATCACCTGCTTGCCGTTCTCGGCGGCGCGGATCAGGGCGGCGATGATCGGTGAATCCTTGGAGGTGCGGTACAGGGTCATCTTGATCCCCATCACCTGGGGGTCATCAGCCGCCTGACTGATGAACTCCTCGACCGAGGTGGAGAAGAGGTCGTAGGGATGGTGCAGCAGCACATCCCGTCGCCGGATCACCGAGAAGATGCTCTGGAATTCCTCCTCCTTGATCGAGCCGTCCTCGAGCATGCTGCGCTGCGTGCGGGCCAGGCTGGTCGGCGTTGCGCCTCTGAGAGGTTCATCCTTGAGCTCCTCCAGCGGCAGAGCCAGCAGGCTGAACAGGTCGTCGAGGCCCAGCGGTCCGTCGACGCGGTAGAGATCGTCCTCGCTGACTGACATCCCGTCCATCAGCATTTCGAGAACGTCTTCCGGCATTTCGTTGGCCACCTCCAGCCGCACGACCTCACCCCCCATCCGTCGCTTGTGGAGGCCCTGCTCGATCGCGATCATCAGGTCGTCGGCCTCGAGATCCCGCAGTTCCAGGTCAGCGTCCCGGGTGACCCGGAAGAAATAGTGCCCCGCCACGATCATTCCCGGGAACAGCAGCCCGATGTTGAAGGCCACCACCTGCTCCAGCGGCACGGCGGTGTGGACGCTGTCGTCAACCGGTTCGCCCAGCTCCGGGGGAATCGCCACGAAGCGCGGCAGCATCGTCTGGGGCACCTTCACCCGGGCCAGCTGACCCTGACCGCTGTCGGGGTCCACCACCAGGGCCGCAATGTTGAGGCTCAGATTGCTGACGAAGGGGAACGGATGGGCAGGATCCACCGCCAGTGGTGTCAGCACCGGGAAAATCGCCGTCAGAAAAAAATTGTCGACCCAGGCTTGTTGCTGCTCATTGAGCTGCGGGTAATCGAGGAGATGAACCGCGTGCCTCTGCAGTTCGGTCTTGAGGTGGTTGCGGTAGTGCTGTTGTTGCTGGTCCAGCAGTGGAATCAGCGCTGTGCGGATGGCCTTGAGTTGCTGCTGAGGTGTGCGGCCGTCCGCGCTGGCCTTGCCGAGCCCGGCCTCCACCTGAGATTTCAGTGATGCCACCCGCACCATGAAGAACTCATCGAGGTTGTTGCTGAAGATGGCGCTGAATTTGGCCTGTTCCAGCAAGGGCGTGCGCGGATCAAGAGCCTGCGCGAGCACCCTCTGGTTGAAGTCGATCCAGCTGAGTTCCCGATTGATGTAGTGGTCAGGATTCAGGGAACGCTCTGCCATCTGCGGCGGGGTGGGGGGAGAAGTGACGACCTCGTCGGCAACGTAGCAATCGCCCTCGGATGCCCAGGTGTTGTGGATGGCCTTTCAGGCCTGCCGCCTCTGGAGGGGATCCGGACGTTTGCCGGCCACCAGCACGGCCACGCCGACCAGCATCAGGCTGCCGAACCAGAAGGGGCTCGTGGTCCCAAGGCGGTCGTAGCTGAGTCCGGCTGCGGCTGCTCCCAGGAACGTGCCAAGGCTCTGGAGTCCCTGCAGGCCTCCCAGCGCCGATCCCTGCCCTTCGCTGCCGAGACGTCGGGAGACCAGGGCCCGCAGGCAGGGGGTCACCAGGCCCGTGCCCAGGGCGAGAAGGGCCACGGCGCTGTAGACGACGGGAACGGATGTCGCTGGGGTCGCCATCGGCACCAGCAGGCAGCCGGACGTGAGCAGCCCAAGCCCGATCAGGGTCAGCCGCAGTTCCCCGAAGCGGTTCACGAGGGGACCGATCAGGGTGCCCTGCACGACCATGGCGATCACCCCCACGACGGCAAAGGCAGCTCCCGCCATGCCTTCGGTCCAGTTGAAGCTGTTTCTCAGGTACAGCACCAGCACGGTGGTGAACCCGTTGAAGGCCATGAAAAAGCCGAAGAAGGCCACCGACAGACGTCGCACGTCGGGCTTCGCGAACACCCGTTTCAGCAGGGTGAAGGGATTCAGCTCCCGTTTGCGGGGAAGAGCTTTGCGTGCATCGACCGGGTGGGTCTCCGGCAGAAGCAGGAGCACCACCAGCAGATTGATCACGGCGAAGGTGGTGGCGGCCCAGGCCGGAATCAAGCGGTTGATGTCACCGAGCCAACCCCCGAGGCCGGGGCCGAGGGCGAAGCCCAGGCCGAAGGCCACGCCGATCAGCCCGAAGGCCCTGGCGCGGTTCTCCGGGGTGGTGATGTCCGCGAGCACCGCCGTGGCTGTCGCGGCTGTGCCACCGCTGGCGCCATCGATGATGCGTGCCAGAAACAGCATGCCGAGTGGAAGTCCGGCCGCGGCGGCACCGGGCCACCACTGCTGCCAGGGCAGGCTCAGCGTCGTTGCGAACAGGCCCATGCCCAGCACCGAGCCCAGAACGCAGACACTGATCACCGGCTTGCGCCCGAAGCGATCGCTCAGGGCCCCGATCAGCGGGGCCACCGTGAACTGCGACAGGGCGTAGCTGCCGGACAGGAATCCCACCGTGCTGCCATCACGGCTGAAATCGGTCAGCAGAAACGGCAGCAGCGGCAGAAAAATGCTTTCGCTCAGCCGGTCGTTGAGGAGCGTCAGGAAGACGCTGAGAAGGGTGGGGAACCGAAACCGTCTCAAGGCTGGGCGCGGATGGCAGGACTGCTAAGGG
>WTHL01000073.1 GCA_011523155.1 Synechococcus sp. PL34863bin_39
CAACGAGCTGCAAATCGATCAGCTGAAGCGCTGGCGCCTGCCGATCGTGCTGGTGGCACGCAGTGGTCTCGGGACCCTGAATAACCCCCTGCTGAGTCTCGAGTCTCGGCGCCTGCGGGTATTGAGCGTTCTGGGGCTGATCCTGAACGGGCCCATCCATGCCGACAACCCCCGCACGCTCGAAGCTCTCGGTGGCGTACCCGTTCTCGCCCAGCTCCCCAGGCTTCAGCCACTGACGGCAGAGGCACTGCAGCACGAATGGCATCGGCAGGAATTGGGGCCTAAGTTCAGGACACTGCACAACCGACTGAGCATTCCGCAATGAGCAGCCGCCAGAGCCTGGCCAGTCTGGCCGTGATCCTGCTTTGCAGCGGCATTCTTGTGCTGTTCACGGACATCGAAATCAGCCTGGTGCGCTGGTGGAACTGCGGCCCCCTCGCAACCACAGCCGAACGGCAGAGCGACGTCTGCCGTTGAACGGATCACGGGCCCGCCCGCATCGCCGCCTCGACATCTGCGCGGGGAAGGCCGTATGGAAAGGTGCGCTGGCAGGCGCGTCCCGCCTGATGCCAGGTCACCTGCAGATCGTCCTGATCGAGGCGGACATCCGCCGACCAGGAGGGTTGTTGCCACCGCCAGAGGCAGGGATCGTCGGCTGTGCGTTCGGCACCCAGTTCTGTGAGCCATGCCTCCAGGGAACGGAGCGAGTGCTGGTTCAGGGGCGTCTCACACGCTGGCAGAGGTGACATGGCTGCGTTCATTGATCACACGCGCAAGGGAAGTCTGCTCCGCCACCATCCAGCTGGGTTGCACCTGAAGTTCAAGGCCCCGTGCCCAGGCACCACCGAGTCCGAGCAGGAGACAGAAGGCCAGTGCCAGCACCAAAAGGAGCAGGGCCCACCATTCACCACCGGAGAGGGGCCGGCGTTCCCCGACCCGTCCCCATCCATCGGAGGTGGGTGGTGGAGCGGGCACCCCAGGCGCAGGCGTGTCCCCGGCAGCCTTGCCGACCAGGGTCTGGTCATAGGCCGCCCGTCGGGAAGGGTCCTGAAGCAGGTCATAGGCCTCGCGGAGCAGCCTGAACTGCAGCGCTGCTTCAGCGGCAGGAAGGGTGGTGGTGTCAGGATGGAAGGTCTTGCTCTGCCGGCGAAAGGCCTGGCGCAGCGTCAGGGGATCCGCATCCGACGCCACTCCCAGTCGCTCGTAGTGACTCACAGAACGATTCAAACGCTGGATGGAGGCAACCTGGAGTGCCGGACAAGCTGGACGGCATCGTAGGAAGAGCAGACATGCCTGCAGCGATGTCGCCCTCGCCCACCTACTCAGCTCCAGGACCGGATCTGTGGAACGGCCTGGGCTGGATGCCGAGTCCACAGCAGCTGGAGCAGTTCGTCGCGCTTCAGCAGGAACTGCTGAACTGGAACAAGCGGGTCAACCTGACGCGCTTGCTGGAGGGGGAAGACTTCTGGGTGTCCCAGATCTTCGACAGCCTCTGGCCACTCCAGAAGGAACTCCAGACCCCTGAGGCGCCTCGCCGCTGCATCGATGTGGGCACGGGTGGAGGGTTCCCTGGGTTGGCCGTGGCCATTGCCCTGCCTGGGGCCCAGCTGACCCTGGTGGATTCGGTCGGACGCAAAACCGCAGCAGTGCAGGCCATGGCCAATGGCGTTGGCCTCCAGCCACGGGTGCAGGTGAGGACCGAGCGGATCGAGCTGACCGGCCGTGACCGCGCCTGCAGAGGCCAGTACGACCTGGCGATGGCGCGGGCTGTCGCCGCTGCTCCGGTGGTGGCGGAATATCTGGTGCCGTTGCTGAAGTCAGATGGAGATGCACTCCTGTACCGAGGGCGCTGGGATGACAGCGACCAGCGAAGCCTCGAGCGGGCATTGATTCCCTTGAAAGCACGCATCCACCATCAGGAAGGTCGTGAGCTGCCTGCCGGGAAGGGCATGCGACAGCAACTGCGCCTGACACCGATTGCGGCGTGCCCATCGGCATACCCCAGAGCCGTCGGCCTGCCAGCGAAATCCCCCCTGGGGATGCTCACCGAGCCTTGAATCAGCTGCTCGAAAGCCTGTGCTGAGCGTCCCCTCCGAGGCGATCGCGCAACCCACGCAGCAGATCCGGGATCTCATCAATCCAGGGACTGCCAGCCAGCACCGCCCGCAAGGCGGACACACTCACCTCACGGTCGAGTGCGTCGGCATTCGCGCCGGGGAACCAGTGGGATCCCTGACCGAGCAGTCCGTAACGGGCTCGGGCATAACCTTCAAGGTCCCACGCCTGAATCAGGCCGTGGAGCCAGAGAAGCACCGGCAGGTTGATCTCACCAGGCGTCTGATCCCATGGGGGAAGTCCCTGATGCCAGGTGTCACACCAGGATTGCCCCAGGGAAGACCTGACCGCATCCTGAAGACGAGAGGCGATCGGCTTGATCAGACCATCAGCCTGATCAAGGAGGGAGACCGCCTCAAGATGGAGGTCGAGATCACCGGGATTGGCAGCACCGACACTGATGGTGTGAACACGGGGATCCGAAAGACAGAACAGGTCGTTGAAAACGATCGGATGCAGTGGCTCACACAACGAAAGAAGCCGCTCGGAAGGTGTGTGAAGGTGACCACCTTTGTCCGTGGGGCTGATGATGAACACCCCCATGTCATGGCACTGAGCGGCGGTGAGCGCTGGATCGTTGTCCTGACGGATGAAATACCAGTGGAGATTGACGTAATCGAACGCATCCGTGGCGATGGTGTCCAGGATCAGATCCGTGGGGCCATGGGTGGAGAAGCCGACATGACCGATGCGGTTCTTCAATTGCCAGCGCCGGACCACATCAAGGCAACCGCCCGGCCGGATGGCCCAATGCAAGTGCTCCGGCAGATTGATGCCATGGATTGCCAGCAGATCAACGCGCTGGACACCAAGCCGTTCAAAGCTGAGCTGAAGCTCGTGCTCAAAGGCGGATGGATCCTCCCTGGGTGGCACTTTGGTCTGCAGGATCCGCATCGGGTCGGGAGTCCTGGGGAGTGCCCAGCCGATCTGACGCTCGGAACTGCCGTAATGCCGAGCCGTCTCGAGGTGGTGCAGACCCTGGCGCGCTGCGGCTTGAACGGTGGATTCCAGGGTCTCCTGAGACACGGAGGTGATCGCGTCAGCAGGGAGATCAGTCCAGCTCTGCTGAAAACGCATGCCCCCGAGTGAGAGCAGAGGCATCTGAAGCTCAGTGCGCCCGAACCGGCGCGTGGGCAAGGCGGACGCCATCAGGAGGGCTCTGAGGGACGTTGACGACGTGGGCGAGCCGGAGAAGGCAACCCCAGTGGCAGCAATTCCATCCCATCGAGACGGGCCCTCAGATCATCGAGCTCCTCAAAAGCAACCCAGTGGATGCAATCCACGGGGCAGGTATCGATGGCCTCCTGAATGCAGCTGCTGGTGTCACCATCCTGTCGGATAACACGGGAACGACCGAGATTCGGCTCAATCGCGAACGTATTGGACGCCACGTGAGCGCAGTAGCGACAGCCGATGCAGACCGCCTCATCCACCCAGACCGCCTTGTCTCGGAGTTCACCACCAAGGACCGGCTCGAAGCCGGACTTGGCGTCATTGAACTGGACGGAAGCCTGATAAGCCGCCGCTGGATCGGTGGATGGCGTCACAGACCTGACAGACGGGGTCAGGCGTCCCAGCGGGTGACGACCAGCTCAATGGACCCGTCCTGACAATCGCGCTGTTCCGCCACTTCAAAGCCCTCAGTGGCACTGGCAGCAAGAACGGTATTCAGGGCGTAGCGCTGGGTGAGCTTGGCCAGAAAGCGTTCGACAGGAATGGTCTGCTTCCACAGATCCAGATCCGTGACCAGCTCAAAAGCGCCTGACTTGGCGTTCCACCGGAAGCCGAGGTCGCCGCCCTCACCCATGGGAACAGACAGCTCAGCATCGACGGTCTGACCCTGATAGCCCCTGACCTGACGCTGACCTTCTTCCGGTGAGTAGCCAAGGTCACGGAGAGCAGCCAACAGTGGCTCCCGTTGTCGCAGCTCGGTCTTGACGGTGCTGAAGTGAGACATCAGAGTTGCTCGACGGACAGGGGCTGGGAGTGTGTAGCTCGGTTGCGGTAAGCCTCGGACGTGGCTTCCCTTCGCTCGACAGAGCCGAGTGCTGATTCCAGTCGCTCGGTGAGATCCAGACATCCACCGCCTTCCATCCCTTCAACCCGTTCTTCAACGCGGCCGTCGGGACGGATCTTGAAGCGGAGTGTGCGCTGGGGCATGCACCTCAACCTTGGATGGCGTGATGTTAAGCAAGACTGATCCCCGATGGTGATCAGCTGTTACAGCTTCGGAATCAAGCCTGCAGCGTGTCGGTCAGGGGAGAAGTCCCTCATCAACCAGCGTCTTGACGCGCTCAAGAAGCTCTGGATTCTCCAACTGCTCAAGCGCAATGCGGGCCTCGTCTCGCACCGAAGCTTCCGGATCATTGATCAGAGCCTCGACGAAGGCTTCGACAACCTCATCGCGTCGGGACGGGACCAGATGCTCAATGAGCTGACCGAGGGCCCAGATGCAGTTGCTTCGCACCACAGGCTCGTTATCAATGCCGAGACTCACCAGAAGCTGGGAGGCGGCGAGATCAGCCTTGGTGCCTGATGTCCCCCCCGCTTCAGCCAGAGACACGGAGGCCCAGAGCCGCACGGCGGCAATGTCAGTCTGCAGCGCACGGATGAGGGGATTCAGAACAGGTCCGTCCGAATGATTGCCCAGACTCCAGGCGACAGCCTTGCGGACATACCCATTGGCGTCGGCCTGAAGAAGGGCCAGCAGGGGCTCGACGGCTGAGGGTGAGGGGTTACGGCCGAGGGCGTACACAGCGCTCATGCGGACCACTGGACATGGCTCCTGCAGCAGGGGGAGCAGCAGCGGAACCGCCCGGGGATCGCGATGCTCACAGAACACCCTGAGGCCCTGAAGCCTCTGGTCATGTCCCCCTTGGAGCATCGCGAGACCGGCATCACAATCACGGGCCGCGATGAGGCTGTCGTCTTCGTTGTCATCCGGGGAGATGTCATCCAGAGGATCTCCCAGCTGTTCAGCCGCCAGCTCCCTCTCGAGCACATCAGGATCGATCGCCAGATTGGCGAACCCTGACTCCCCTGACTCCTGATCGCGATCGCTCATGCTGCTGATCGTAGAGGCCACTGCAACGCCTGAATCAACCGATCGGGGCTGGCGCCAGCATGTCACCCGGCAGCCAGATGCGAGCGCTCACCGCGACAAGCGCGAGCGCAAACAGCAGAACAATCATTGCGGGCAGAAGAGTGGAGCGAAAGAACTGCAAGTTCCCTGAGCTGTGGCCTCCCATTCTGAGGCCTGCTCAGCCCGGCCGGAGCCGAAGGCCGTAGGAGCGAAGCAGGGGGAGGCCGAAGACCACCGTGACCGTGAGCCCGACCCAACCGATCACAGGCTGATGCAGCAGGAAGGCGCCGGATCCAAGCAGAGCACCAAACAGAACTGCGCTGCTGTACACGAAACGGCGGATCAGCTCGCCCAGTGAGTCCACAACCTCAACCCCGAAGCGCTGTCGCCAGCGTCGCCACCCCGGCCCCGGAGGCTGAACCTGACGCACGAAGCGCTCGAGCACCTCCGCCGATTCAGGAGGCGTCAGCACCATCACCACGATCCAGACCGCTGCCGTGATGGCCGTGGTGACGGTCAGGCGCACCCCGTAATCAGGAATGACCAGCCAGGGCACCACGGAGGTGCAAAGGCCAACGACGAAGCCGCACACCATGGCAGCCAGTTCAGCAGCCGCATTGATCCGCCACCAGAACCATCGCAACACCAGAACCACACCAGGCCCTGTGCCGATGGCGATGACCAGCCGGAAAACAGTGCCGATGCTGTCGCTGATCAAGGCAGTGATCACGCCGAGCAGCAACAGGACGACACTCGTCAGCTGGCCCGCAACCAGCAGTTCCGACCGGCTGGCCTGGGGGCGCAGAAAACGCTGATAGAGGTCGTGGGTCAGGTAGCTGGCTCCCCAGTTGACCGCGGTGCTCACCGTGCTCATGAACGCTGCCACCAGCGACACCACCACGAGGCCGAGGACAACCGGAGGCAGGAAGCGAACCGCCAAGGCTGGATAACTGAGCTCCCAGTCCGCCTGGGCGGGAAGCAGCACCAGAGCAGCCAGGGCGACCACCACCCACAGCCAGCTGCGCAACAGATAATTCACCACAAGAAAGACCCAACCTGCGAGTTGGGCCTGGCGCTCATCCCGGGTGGCCAGCATGCGTTGGATG
>WTHL01000051.1 GCA_011523155.1 Synechococcus sp. PL34863bin_39
AGGTGATAACCCGAACCGCTCAGGCCACAGACCTCGGGGTCACTGCGCACAACGACATCGAGAGAGGCGCCGATGCGGGCGACCTTGCGCCTCAGATCCGACCAACTTGCTGCCATCCGGACCGACGCCGTTTCAACCCCTCAATTCTCCACTGCCGGGAGAGAACGTCAACGCGTTTCGGTGGTCTCGGCAGGCACGGCGGCCGGTTGTGGCGCCTTGTCTTCCGGCAAGGGCAGCAGAACCGCCAGCACACCCACCACCAGGAGTGAGGCACCGCCGAGGACGGGCGCCGCGATCCGCTGCATCAGGGGAATGGCTTCCGTCAGCTCACGGCGGGCCAGCGGCCGGTGCGGCTGCTCCGGCCAGGGAATCTGGACGCGCCGGTCGAGGCGCATGGCATCCAGGCAGCGCACCAGGTCCGCCAGCTCCGCATCGTCCAATCGGATCGTGAGGGGCTCGACGCCGGCGCGACTGCTGCGCAGTTCGAGCTGGTGTCCACCCTCGGCGCCCGGCGCCAGACTCACCGGCGAGTCCGTGTCGCCGCAGCGACGGGCGACCCCTGACACCAGCAGACGGGAGTAGGGCAGCACCGTGGCGAGCATCGCCTCGAGATGGTCACGCTTGCCCTCCAGTTCCGGTGACCCCACGAACTGAAGCTTCCAGGAGGAGAGGATGCCGATCACGTCATCTCCCTGGTTGGCCGAGAAATCCGGCAGGCCTTCCACCATCAGGCGTGCTGCCGTCTGGTCGTAGCGGTAGGCGAGCTTGAGCATGCGCTGAGGAGGGATGGGGCAGAACGAATGGGAGTGAGCGGGTGCTCAGGGCATCGGATCCTGGAGGCTGGCGCGCAGCCGCTCGGCTCCGCCGGGGCCCGCCGCCAGCGCAAGAGTGAGCACCATCTGGCGTTGCAGGGGTGCCGCCTGACTGCGATCCAGGAGGCGTTGCACGGCGCTGCGGCGCAGATTCATCCGCTCCTCGATCAGATCGCGCAGTCGCTGGTCGACCAGACCCCAACGCTGGGCGGTGAGCTCAGCCGGCTCGCGACTGGAGAGCAACTGATGCAGCATCGGGTAGAGGCGATCGGCCATCGCACAGACCACCCGGATCAGGGCGTCGATCTCGACACTGTTGAGGCTGGTGCGCCGCGTTGAACGCCGCAGGGGATTGGTGCAACGACGCTTCCAGAGCTCCACCCTGTTCGGGAAGAGGGCGGCATAACCCAGTTGCTTGGTCATCCAGAGCATCGCCTCGCCACCATTGAGGTCCAGGGCCTCGACCGTCAGCAGCAGAAAGTCGAGGCGTTCCAAGCCGCGGCGATTCAGCACGATCGAGGGGGTGGGTGTCGCCTCGCCCGCAGCGGCCGCCAGGTCTGGGGAAGCGGTGGTTTGGGTCATGGCTGCGATGATGCCAGCACTCAGGCCTTCGCGTCACCCTTCCTTGGATCTCAAGCCGCTGATTCGAGACATTCCGGACTTCCCCAAGCCTGGAATCCTCTTCCGTGACATCAGCCCCCTGCTGCGTGATCCCGATGGCTGGCGCGCGGTGATGGATCAACTCGGCGCGATCTGCGACCGGTTGCAGCCGGATCTGATCGTCGGGATTGAATCGCGCGGCTTCATCGTTGGCACAGCACTGGCCACAGCGCAGGGGCTGGGTTTCGTGCCGGTGCGGAAACCGGGGAAGTTGCCGGGTGCCATCCTCGGCGTTGACTATGCCCTTGAGTACGGCACGGATCGCCTGGAGATTCAGGCCGATGCCTTCAGCGGTGGCGCCAGGGTGCTGTTGGTGGATGATCTGCTGGCCACAGGTGGCACCGCCGCCGCAGCGTCGCAACTGATCGCCGAGGCGGGAGGCGAGCTGGTGGGCACCGCCTTCGTGATCGAACTGGCCGCCCTGCAGGGCCGCGCGAAACTGCCGCCCCAGACGCCCGTGGAAGCGCTGTTGGTTTACGCCTGATCCTGACTCCAATCCAGCACCGCCTGGTACTGGGACAGGTTCAGCAGGCCGAAACTCCAGAGCACGATCGGTAGCGGCGCCTGCTCCAGCTCGGCCTGACGCTGGCCGAGCTTCAGGGCGTTGTCGCTCAGGCCGAGCTGTTCCCGCAGAAACTGCAGCAGCTGGGGCGATGGCTGGGGTTGTGCGTCGCTGCTGAACACCAAGGACCTGACCTCCCTGTGCTCACTCTGGCGCTGATCGCAGAATTGTCATCGGCCCATCGGTCATGGCCTGGAGAGCGAGGCGCCGGGTCAGGGGAATCCTGCGGAGCAACTGCAGCGCCAGAGCACGCAGGGGAAGGAGTGGATGCCAGCGGTTGGAGAACAGCCTGAGCAGCGCATCGGTGCCCAGACCGATCAGCACCAGATCGGGGAGACGCCGGCGGTTGTAGCGGCGCACCAGCCGCCGGATCGGCCCGGATTCAGCGTGATGGCGCTGGATCAGATCGAGCAGATCACTGACATCACGCCAGCAGAGATTGAGCCCCTGGCCGCCCACCGGGTGGCAGCGATGGCCTGCCTCCCCTACAAGGAGATGGCGTCCACGGCCCAGTCGCGGTGCCAGACTGAGTTCAAGCGGAAACGCCATCGGCTGGTCCAGCATGGCATCGGGGATCAGTCCCGCCGGCAGCACCGTGGCCAGGCGATCCAGCAGTACCGCCGGCGCCAGGGCAGCGCGCTCCCGGCAACGCTCCAGGGGCGCACTCCAGACCACCTGGTAGTGCATCCCCCCCAGGGGAAGCACCGCGAAGGGGCCTTCGGTGCGGAAGAATTCGTGGGCTGTGGACGCCTCGCCGCCGCGGAGCAGCACCTTCATGGTGAGACATCCCTGGCGGTAGCGGCCCGACCAGAAGGGCAATCCCCAGGACTGCCTGTGGCTGGAGCGCGGACCATCGGCCGCGACCAGGAGGTCGGCCGGAGGACTATCGGCTGATCCAGGCGGCACCGCCTCGGCCGCACCGCCAAGCTGAAGTGACACGGTTGGCGTCTGGCCCAGACGCTCAAGCAGCAGCGCCATCAGTGGCTTGTGATCCAGGATCCAACCGATGGCATCGGTGTGGCGATTGACGGTGTTGAGATCGTCAATGGTGAACCACACCTCCGGTCTGACGGCCTGATCCTGCAGACGCAACCGGTCGAAGGGCACCAGATGGGAACGCACCTCGTGCCAAAGATTCAGGCGCTCAAGCAGGCGTCTGGAGGAGTGGGTGATCGCATAGGCGCGATTTCGGGCAACTAAGGACTCAGGATCCTGTGGGTCATGGAGCGCCACCCGGCAGCCAGCCTGAGCGAGGCCAAGCGCCAGCAACGCGCCCGTCGGTCCTGCGCCGAACACAGAAACCGACAGGCCTCGATGCGAGCGCCTGTCGGTTTCAGAGCGGTGGATCGTCAAACGATCACGACCGTCAATCACAGTGGCATCAGGCACCCGGTGCGCTCACACTGCGACCATCCAATCAGCCGAGGCCCAGCAGTCCGCGGGTGAAGGCTTCGCCGCCGAGGGCGAATTCCGTGGCGAGCAGGGCGATGAACCCGAGCATGGCCATGCGCCCGTTGAGCTTTTCGGCGCGGTCGTGGAAGCCCCAGCCGTTCTCAGCTTCGACCACTTCCATGCGGGGCTCGGTGGCGAAGGCGTTGAGACGACCGCCGTCTTCTTCGGTGACGGTGGCGCCGCGGATGGGTGAGGAATTGGCCTGGGTCATCGCTAGCGTTGCTTCTTGAAGCAGTGTAACCCAATATTACGAAAGTTTGCGCACTTGTTTGCGTGACTGGCTCGCCGATTGCCAGGACCGTTGGCTCTGCCTGTGAGGTCCGCGTGCGCTTGAGGCGTGGATCAGCGCTCCCGACGCCCCGCCAGGCGTCGCTGACAGAGCTCTTCAAAGGCCGGCCTGAGCAGGTAGGGGTACTCACCTGCCCACAGCTTCAGGCCCGGGAGCCAGGCATCGCTGAGGGCGGCAATCCGGGAGAAATCCTTGCGGTCGCTCAGGACCAGGCAGCGAATCCGTGCGCCAGGTCGGATCGGGTTGTGCTGCTTGGTCATCGGAAAGCTGAGCCTGCCGAGGTAGCCGTCTTCATCGGCGAGTTCCAGGACAAGCCAGGTGCGTCGATTTTCCACCAGCTCGAGATCCCCCCGCTGGTTGGCCTGTTCGCGGCGACTCTCCACACGCTCCTGGGTGAAGGCATCGGCGACCTCGCCTTCAAACAGCGCTGCTGAGGGATAGCGGCGCAGGGTGGCGTTGCGGCGGCCGGCCTCGAGAATCGGCCCCCAGAGCACGTACAGCAGGAGCGCCACTCCGATCAGCAACCAGATCGAGCCCCAGCGATTGGAGAACTGGCTCTGGCTGATCAACAGGGTGATCACCCCGCCGATGGCGGCGATCAGCACCCGCTGCAGGATCTTGCGCGGGTCCCCGAGGGCCGCGGAGAACTGGTTGCCCGTTGCCACCGCAGGGATCAGGCGCTGCAACTCGCCCGGACGCAAAGGAATCAGCATGGCTTCAACGAAGGGGTGAGCATGGCGTCGCCCAACGGCTCAGAGAAGGCGCTCGAGGCCGTACACCAGGGACTCGAGCTGCCGCACCTTGCGGATGCTCAACAGAACCCCTGGCATGTAGGCGGATCGGTCGATCGTGTCGTGCCGCAGGGTGTAGGTCTCCCCCGGGGCGCCGAACATCACCTCCTGATGGGCCACAAGACCGGGCAGCCGCAGGGAATGCAATCGCAGGCCGCTGGGCCTTTCCCCTCCGCGGCTGCCGGGCAGCGATTCGTGCTCATCCACTTCAGGGGCGTTGAAGCGCTTGCCCAGCTCTTCCATCAATTCTGCGGTCTTGATGCAGGTGCCGCTTGGGGCATCGGCCTTGCGGTTGTGATGGAGCTCGGTGAGTTCCGCATGGTCATAGAAGCGTGCGGCGGCAGCGGCGGCCTGCTGCAGCAGCACCATGCCGACCGAGAAGTTGGGAATCACAGCTCCACCCACCGATGCTTTCTGGGAGAACACCTGCAGGTCGTTGAGCTGCTCCGGGCTCAGCCCCGTGGTGCCGATCACGGGATGCACGCCATAGGCAATCGCGGCCCGGGTGTTCGCGTACACCACGGAGGGGTGGGTGAAGTCGACCATCACAGCGCCAGCACCGGGGCCCTGGTCGCGCACCGCCTGACTGGTGGCGCAGAGACAGCCCTCCAGATCGGCGGTGATGGCCACCTCCAGTTCACCCAGACCCAGGGCCAGGCCCACATCGTCTCCCTCGCGGCCGGGGGTGGTGTCGACAGCGCCCACAAGCCGGCAATCGTCGGCGGCGACCACCGCCCGGATCACCTCCGCACCCATGCGGCCCAGAGCCCCCGCCACAACAACAGAAATGGGGGTGCCCGCAGGAGCGTTCATCGAATCAGTCGGCAGTCATTAGGAGCCTATCGATGTGGGCCGATCCGGCACGCTGATGGCCGCCAGCACGGCCGCGTCATCGACCGCATCGAGCTGTTCGGCCTGGAGAAACTGCTCGGCGTAGCGGCGGTGCAGACCCTGGTGCACGAACAGGCGGAAGAGGTCGGGATCGAGATGGTGCTGATTGACCATGCCCACCATGATCTGCATCACCACGGAAAGCGGTTTGGCGGGCTTGTAGGGACGATCGGAGGCCGTCAGCGCTTCGAACACATCCGCGATCGCCATCATCCGAGCCTGCGGTGTCATCTGCTCCCGGCTGAGTCCCATCGGGTACCCGCCGCCATCCATGCGTTCGTGGTGGCCTCCGGCGATTGCGGGCACTGAGGCCAGGTGCCCGGGCAGGTGCAGCGACTCAAGGATGCGGATCGTCTCCACGATGTGGAGGTTGATCACGGCGCGTTCCTCGTCGTTGAGCGTGCCGCGGCGGATGGTGAGGTTGTGCAGTTCTCCGTTGTTCTGCAGCAACTCCGGCACGCGCAGGTTGAAACGGGGATCGGCGGAGGATGCCTCGGACTGTCCTTCAGGCCGCGCGATCCGGTGGAGGGCGCGGTCGGCCAGCAGGGGTTCAGGGCAAGGGAGCTGTGCCGGTGATTCGCTGTCCGCCCGCGTCTGCTCGTCAATGGAGAGTCCGAGCCTGTCGTTCAGGGTGCGGGTCCAGGTGCGCTCCGCAATGCACTGGAGCCGCTCGAGATCGGCGTCGTCCATTGATTCCCCGCCCTGGTTGCAGGCTGCTACGAAGGCGAAGTCCTGATCCAGCTCGTCCAGGGTTCGCTGCAGCTTTTTGCGTAGTGGCTCTTCGGGGGCTCCACCAC
>WTHL01000037.1 GCA_011523155.1 Synechococcus sp. PL34863bin_39
CGCCAGGTGATCACCTGGATGAAGACTCCGATCAGCTCCGATCAGCTTCTGGCCATCCAGCAACCCATCGCCAGACGACTCCTGCCGGATGCCGGCGCCAACCCTGGTGCTGAAGACCTCATCGCCTGCTGTCAGCACTTGGGGGTGCCGATGGCCCTCGTCACGAGCAGCTCAGCTGATTCCGTCGAGCTCAAGATCAGCAATCATCCCTGGATTCGGCAGATCGGCACCCGTGTGCTCGGCAGTGACCCTGATCTGAAGGCAGGCAAACCGGCACCGGATCCCTTTCTGCTCGCCGCGCAACGGCTGGGGGTGGCAGCCCATGCATGCTGGGCATTTGAAGACTCTGTGGCGGGGAGCCATGCAGCCATTGCGGCTGGATGCCAGGTCTGGGTTCTCGATCCAGATTCACGCACGTCGGCGCGCCTCGGTTCAGCAGAAGCGGACGCCTGGACCCGCATCAACAGTCTTCACGATGCTGTAGACCCCCTGAGGGCCTGCAACCAGAAACTCAGTACAGACGACTGAGCACGAACTCAGGCAGATCCAGTAGAGCGCGTCGGGCAGGGGACTCGGGCAACCAATCGAGTGATTCGCGCGCTTCGCGTGCAAAGGTTTCGGCCAGACCACGGCTGCGCTGAATGGCGTCGGAGGCCCTGACCAGATCAAGGGCCTGCTCAAGGTCGCCCTCCTGATTGAACTCTCTCTCGATCAACGAACCGAGAGCGGGCTTTTCCTCAAGGGCATACAGGGCAGGGGCCGTGAGATAACCGCTGGCGAGGTCACTGGCGGCGGGCTTGCCCAGCTGCTGATCGCTGCCGGTGAAATCGAGGATGTCATCAACAACCTGGAATGCAAGACCGAGCTGGCGTCCGAACCGATACAGCGCATCGAGACGCTCGGGTGACTGCTCGCTGAGTACACCGGCAGCACGGGCACTGTTGGCGATCAACGAAGCGGTCTTGCAGTAGCTCTTCTCGAGGTAGGTCTCGAACGACTGACCCGTGTCGTAGCGGAACAGGCCCTGTTTCACCTCACCATCGGCAAGATCCATGATCACGCGACTGAGCAGCTTGACCACCTCGAGATCATCGAGATTGGCAAGGTGCCAACTGGCTTGCGCGAAAAGGAAATCACCGGCAAGGACAGCGACGCGGTGATTGAACCGGCTATGCACAGTGGCCACACCGCGTCTGGTGGCGGCCTCATCGACCACATCGTCGTGAACCAGCGAGGCCGTGTGGATCATCTCGGTGATCTCGGCCAGGCGACGGTGCCTCGCGGTGAGATCGCCCGTTGGGGACAGGGCCCGTGACACCAGCAGAACAATGCCAGGGCGGATGTTCTTTCCTCCGGCGCTGAACAGATGCTCTGCAGCGGCCTGAAGAATCGGATGGCCGGCACCAATGAGACTGCGCAGATCACTGAGCAGAATTTCGAGATCATGCTCGACCGGCTGCAACAGCTCAGTGACTGTGGTCATGGATCCCCTCGGTGAGCAGATCCTAGAAGGCGCAGCCCTCTCACCGCAGGTTGATGGCCTCAACGCTGGGTCGGATCCCCAGCCAGGGCGTAGCTCGCCTGGCGAAGCCTTCAGGGTCTGCGGTCACGCAAAGACGGGTACCATCCAGGGTGAGTGGGTGATCCAGCTGCTGAATGCCAGGAGGCCCCAGCAGGGCATCCAGCTGACGGGCCACACCAACGGACGGGTCAATCAGACGGACGTCAGGAGGAAGAAGGCTGCGAAGAAGGGGCTCCAGCAGGGGATAGTGCGTGCAACCCAAAATCACGGCCTCCACCGAAGCCTCAAGCAGGGGAGCCAGATATTGCATAGCTTCCCGGCGGAGCTCATCGCTGAACAGATCGCCGTGCTCGATCAGGGGCACAAAGCGTGGACAAGCCTGCTGCACCACGAGCGTTCCAGGTTTGAGGGCCTCGATGCTGGCCCGATAGGCACCGGAGGCCACCGTGGCAGGGGTGGCCAACACGCCGACCCGTGACTCCCGCACCATGGCCGCTGCAGCACCGATCAATCCCACCACCGGGACTCCGGCCTGACCTTCGGCCACATCCCGGGCCAGGGCATTCGTGGTGTTGCAGGCCATCACGACCGTTGACACCTGCTGGCAACGCAACCAGGCCACCACCTCAGCCGCGATGGAACGGATCTCTGCCGGAGAACGACTGCCATAGGGGACACGGGCGGTGTCACCGAGATAGACGATGGGAACGGAGCCGTGGCGGCGCAGGATGCTGCGAAGCACCGTGAGTCCTCCAAGACCGCTGTCGAAGAGACCGAGACAGACCCTGTTCACCGCAGACCTCGCAGATACTGAAGAACACCTGTGGCGATGGCGAGCGAAAGGCGTCTGCGGTGCCCCTGCTCCGCGAGTCTTGGACCATCCAGACGGCCTGTCACGAAGCCCATCTCCACGAGGGCTGAGGGCATGGTTGTGCGACGGATCACAAAGAAGCGACCCCGTCTCACGCCCCGGTTCGGACTACCTGGTGACACATTGAGCACCTGCTGCTGGACATGGGCCGCCAGGCGTGCGGAGCGCGGATCGGAGTAGTAAAAGGTTTCGATGCCATTCACCTCAGGGCGGCGCATGCTGATGGCATTGGCATGAATGCTCAGGAAGGCGTCCGCTCCGACGCGATTGGCGAGGGCGACCCGCGGCGGCAGGTCGACATCCACTTCCGAGCGACGGGTCAACACCACCTGGACACCCTTGGCTTCCAGCAATTTGGCCACCTGCCTGGACACATCCAGAACGACGTCGGTCTCGCGCAGTCCACGGATGCCGATGGCACCAGGGTCAGGACCGCCATGGCCAGGATCGATCACGACCCGGTACCGGCCCCTGGGGACATCAGGAAGCCCGGATGGATCCACCGGGGTGGTGGAGGGCGTGATGCTGATCCCTCCCGACCAGGGACGGCTTCGTGCCGCAAGATTCCCTTCGCCGATCGGCCGCAACCCACGCGTTGGCAGCCCCTCCATCGTCATCGACCAGCGATCCACAGCCGTGCCGACCAGCTTGAGGTTGCCGGGATCCAGCTCGACACCTGGGCGGAACTCGATCACAAGTCGCGTAGCCCCCGGATTGGGCTTCCCCAGACGAATTTCCTTGATCGGGCCCGAGCCGGGCAGGGATCTTGGGGTTCGCAACTCTCCTGGAAAGTCAATCCAGACCCGGGGGCCCTTGCGGGCATCGCCTGCCTCAAAAAATGCTTCGAGACGGGCACCTGTGGCCGTCCGCAGCTTGAGAACGCCCTCAGACGTGATTCCCCAGGCTGCCAACGCACTGGCGGCACGCGCCATCGGTGCTGAAACCACCGCATGGAGCTGAAGCAACGCCGCGGCCAGGAGAGCAACGCGACGGGACTGCGCCGAAGCCATGGGGCTCAGAACAGGGCCGGCTGACGGTGCTGCAGGCTGGGCATCTGCCCGCGGATGCGCTGCAGATGGTTGGTGTTCACCGGTGCAATCGCGGCACCTGGAACAACACCGGCATCAGCCATCACCGTGCCCCATGGATCGATGACCATGGCGTGACCATGGGTCTGACGACGGCCGTCATGCACACCGGTCTGTGCAGGGGCGATGACATAGGCAGTGTTCTCGATCGCACGGGCCTGAAGAAGCACTTGCCAGTGGTCCTTGCCTGTGTAGGCGGTGAATGCGGCAGGAATCATCAACACCTCAGCTCCAGCACCAACCAGATGGCGGTAGAGCTCAGGGAAGCGCACGTCGTAGCAAATGGACAGTCCCAGCTTGCCCAGTCCAGGAATGTCGACCACTGGAGGACATTCGCGGCCGGGGGTCACGGTGGTGGATTCCCGGTAAGGAATGCCATCGGGAAGGTCCACATCGAAGAGGTGGATCTTGTCGTACCGGGCCATGAGCTGCCCATCCCGACCCACCAGCTCGGCACGGTTGAAGGTGTTGAGCCCGTCACCGGAGGGGACTGGAAAGCCCCCACCAAGGATCACAACCTGGTAGCGCCGGGCCATCGTGACCAGGAAACGGCTGCAGGACTCAGCGAGGGCGGGAGCCTGCTCCAGACGTGTTGCGTCATCGCCCATGAAGGCGAAATTTTCCGGGAGGCCAACCAGATCAGCCCCCCGTCGTGCTGCCAGCTCGATCTGCTCTTCCGCTGCAGCGAAATTGCTCTCAGGGTCCGATGTGCTGGTGAGTTGCACGGCGGCGGCCAGAAAGTCGCTCACAGGGTGTCCGAAAGGACTTGAACTCTAGGTGGGTTACGCAGCGGTTTCGCTGTTCCCAACAGCTCGCAACACCCCGCGTTCCACCTGGGTTGGAACAACGCTCAACACATCGAGACCGGCGCAGCAACGGAAATCGGCATCGTGGTTCCCGATGCGTTGCAAACGCTGGCCATGGGTGGCCATCCGTAGACAGGCTTCCGGATCGGCTTTCCAGCGTTCCCACAGCACCAGCGCCGCCTGCATCTCATCGTTGGCGATCACGGCACCTTGATCGAGCAGAAGGGCAGCCAACGCTCCGGCGGCCAGGGAGTCCTCCAGGGAATAGGCCCCTTCCCATCCGCTGCCAACAATCCAGAGGCGTTCCGGTTGCTGATGCATCAGCCGATCGGCCACGGCCCGTCGGTTCGGGAGTGCAGCGGTGTAGACACTCGCGATGTCACGCACTTTCTGAAGCGAGCGGGTGCCGTTCGTGGTGCTCATGAACAAACGCTGACCTTTGACGACCTCGGGGGTCACCGCGACAGGCGAGTTACCGAGATCGAAGCCATCGAGCGTCTTGCCACCGCGCTCCCCGACAAGGAGCCGGGAGGACTCGGGCCACTGATCGGCACAGGCCCGGAGTTCGTCGAGATCACTGAACGTCTGCACCGCTTCAGCACCGTTCTGCAGTGCCCAGGCGATCGTGGTGGTGGCACGCAGAACGTCAATCACCACTGCGGCGTCGGCCTTGCTGTCGGCACGCACCGATGGGTCGCAATCGGGCACATCAGCGGCGACATGGAAATAGCTGAGCTGCATGGCCACGCTGGATCAACGGAGTGCGTCACAGTACCGAGACCATCTGATTGGATTCGCCGCTTCCATGGCCGTGCTCGGTTCCAGTGCCGCAACGCGAGACCTTCGCGGCTTCCTGGCTCTGCTCGAAGAGAAAGGTCAACTGCGCCGCATCACGGCTCCCGTTGACCCCGATCTCGAACTCGCCGCCATTGCGGATCGGGTCCTGGCGATGGGAGGCCCTGCGTTGCTGTTCGAGAACGTGATCGGCTCGACGATGCCCGTCGCCGTCAACAGCCTCGGCACCGTGGAACGGGTCGTCTGGAGCATGGGACTCGAGCATGCGCAGGAGCTCGAAGACCTCGGGCGTCGTCTGGCCCTTCTTCAGCAGCCCAGACCCCCTAAGGGAATGGAGGAGACCAAAGCCTTCGCCCGGGTGTTCTGGGACCTGATCAAGGCCGTGCCTGTCAGAGATCTGACTCCACCATGCCGGCAGCAGGTGTGGATGGATGATGAGGTCAATCTCGATGCTCTGCCT
This sequence comes from Synechococcus sp. PL34863bin_39, assembly GCA_011523155.1. The sequence continues at coordinate 5,543 of WTHL01000037.1, forward strand.
CTGATCCGGCCCTGGCCAGGCGATGCGGGCGGTGTGATCACGCTGGGGCTCGTGATCACGAAGGACCCGGAGACCGGGGTGCCCAATGTGGGGGTCTACAGGCTTCAGAAGCAGTCGATCAACACCATGACGGTGCATTGGCTGAGCGTGCGCGGCGGTGCTCGCCATCTCCGCAAGGCCGCGGCCATGGGCAAGAAGCTGGAGGTCGCCGTTGCCATCGGCGTCCATCCGCTGCTGGTGATGGCTGCCGCCACACCGATTCCGGTGCAACTGAGTGAATGGCTGTTTGCTGGGCTCTATGCCGGAGAAGGCGTGCGCCTCGCACCCTGCAAAACCATTGATCTGAAGGTGCCGAGCCACAGCGAAATCGTGCTGGAAGGAACCATCACACCCGGCGAGGTGCTGCCCGATGGCCCGTTCGGAGACCACATGGGGTTCTACGGGAACGTTGAAGACTCTCCCCTCGTGCGGTTTCACTGCATCACGCAGCGACGGGATCCGATCATGCTGACCACCTTCAGCGGCCGTCCTCCCAAGGAGGAAGCGATGCTGGCCATCGCCCTGAACCGGATCTACACCCCGATCCTTCGCCAGCAGATCCCTGAGATCAAGGACTTCTTCCTGCCGATGGAGGCACTGAGCTACAAACTCGCCGTGATCT
>WTHL01000100.1 GCA_011523155.1 Synechococcus sp. PL34863bin_39
ATTGTCCGACAGCCCCCCATCGTCGCGGGCGGCTTGCCTCGCCTGGTGTGCTCCTCAATCAGAGCGAAAACACCAGGCGGGCATGAATCCGGCACACCGTGATCGCTTCCTGGGGAGGCTGCCTGCAGAGCCGCCCCAGCTCCCGATTGAGCTCCTGCAACTCAACCATCGGGAATCCGGTCACAGGGAGAGCAGCGACAAGGCCGCTGAGCGCAACAGGCAACGGCAGAATCCAAGCCAATCCCCTCATTGGTCTCGCGCGTCTCAAGCGATTCTGGGGTGGTCTCCCCCTCCTCTGTCAAATCCAGGTGACAGGAGGCTGGCCCTTCAGGGCAAAGACGCGGGAACGGATGCCGTCATCCGGCAGCCAGCTGCCTGCAGTACCGCTGCACCTGCAGGTCAACACCCGTGATGGCGGTGCCGACCACCACGCAGTCCGCTCCAAGCTTCCGTGCTTCAACGGCCATCTCAGCGGACGCGATACCCCCCTCACTGATCAACGCAACACCTGTTGGAAGCTGTTGACGCAGGGGCTCGAGCAGAGACCAACCAGGAGGTGAAGCCGCAGCCGTCTCAGCGGTGTAACCGAACAGGGTGGTGCCGACGAAGCGACACCCGAGACGGGCCGCTTCCACGCCCGCTTCGACACTGTCGACGTCGGCCATCACAGGAGCCTTGAGATCCTCGGATGCACGCCGCACCAGGTCGGCCAACAGTTCACCATCCGGCCTTGCACGCGCCGTTGCATCGATGGCAACAATGTCGGCGCCGGCACTCCAGACAGCTTGCATCTCATGCCAGCGCGGGGTGATGTAGACCTCACTGTCAGGAAATGTGCGCTTCCAGAGGCCGATGATCAGGGCATCGGGACACCGCCTGCGCACAGCGCCAATGTGCTCCGGGCTTTCAAGACGAACGCCGACGGCCCCATTCAGGAGGCTGGCTTCCGCCATGGCTGCAATCACCTCGGAATCACGCATCGGCGAGCCCTCAGGTGCCTGAACCGACACGATCAGACCACCGCGCAGGGCGTCAGCATCAAGAAACGCCATCGATCAGGACGCCCGGGGGAGGTCGTCAGACGCATCGGGCAGCCAACGTCGCAGACGCTTCAGAGAAGGAGCAGGAGGCAGGGGGATCGTCGAGGGGTCGGCCTCCTGAACGGCAGACCGCGGAGCACTCGGAGCGACGGCACTGCTGACGTCATCCAGGCACCCCCGGATGACGGATTTGACGCGGGCCAGAGGTGACGGCCTCGGATCTTCGCGTTGCTCGGAGCGTGGCTCGGGAGCTGGAAGATCGAGGCATTCGCTCGGATCGGCCACAGCCCCCTGCACCATCTGAGACGACGCAACCTCGTCGTTGGTGCCCGCCGCCTCCGGCAGCGTCGCGACCCCATACCGATGAGCCCATTGAAGCTCGATGCGGGCGATCTCTCGCCGGTCTCCACGGGAGCGAACCTCCCGCAGCTGCTGGAGGAGGGCATCCCGCCGTTGCTGGGGGAGTGAGGGATTGGGGGCAGTCACAGGGTCAGGCAAGTTTGCGGTTGAGAAGCGGGCGAATGAGAAGGAACAATCCCACGGTGAGAGCCATCAGCACGAGGAGGCAGGTGTAGCCGCTCACCGAGCCATAGGGGGCATCGAGCAGAACCAGCGAGAGGTCGAGGGGGCCGGCGTAGGCGGCACGAATGGGTTCAATCGCGAAGGTAAGGGGATTCAGGGCAGCCAGCCAGCCCAACCATGGCGGCATGAACGACAGCGGGGCGAGCGCCGTGCTCGCGAACAGAAGCGGCAGATTGGCGACGAAGATCACTGCAATCAGTTCGATGTGTCCGGGAAGCGCGAAGGCCAGTCCGAGACTGAGCGCGGTGACGGCGAACACCAGCATCAGCAACGTGATCAGCACCAGACCAAGCCCCGCCATTCCGGGCCAGCCATAGCCCAGCAGTGCTGCTGTGCCCATGATGGCCAGGCTTTGCACCAGGCTCAGGGTGGTGATGTAGATCACCGATGCGAACACGATCGAACTGCGACTTCGCAGAGGAGCCACCAGAAGACGGTTAAGGAAGCCGAATTCACGGTCGAACATCACCGGCAGGCCGGCATTCAGCGCCGCACTGAACGCCGTGAACACGATCAGCCCCGCACCGAGGAAGCGGCCGTAGCTGGTGCCTCCAGGCAACAATCCTTCCGGAGCCCTTGAGAACAGAGCTCCGAACAGCACCAGCCAGATCAACGGCTGCAGCACCCCAGCGACGAGGGTGGACGGTCGGCGTTGCAGCTGGAGGAACAGACGGCGCGTCAGCGCCGTCGTTTCCTGGACGATTTCAGAGAACGGGGTGCGCTGGGCAGGCGAAGCGGTCATCGGGGAATCGGAACGGGCATCAAGGGATCGAACAGAACGATTGGGAGATCAGCGCATGGACTGCTTCCGCTCCTGCTTCACATCCCGCTGCCCTGCCACCGCCAGTTCCGCATCCATCAGGGTCCTGCCTGTGGCCTGCAGGTACACATCATCCAGACTGGGTCGGCTCTGGGCCAGGGAGAACACTGAGAGCCCCTCCTGCGCAAGCTGAGAGCGCAACCGTTCCAGCACAGGCTCTCCCTCCACCACAAGATTGAGGGAATAGCCCTGAGCACGGTTCACCACGATCTGCAGCACACCCTCCACAGGGCGCAGCAGAGACTGGAGCCGGGCGGCTTCCTCCGCATCACTGAATTCCCTGACCCGCAAGGTGACACGGTCACCGCCGAGTTGCTGCTTGAGCGCCTCAGGCGTTCCTTCCGCGATCACCCGGCCGGCATCGATGATGGCCATGCGGTCAGCCAGAGCCTCCACTTCCTCGAGGTAATGGCTGCTGAGCAGAACGGACGTGCCATCGCGGCAGAGGGCACGCAAGACGTCCCAGATCGCAGCCCGACTCTCGATGTCGAGCCCAACGGTGGGCTCATCGAGCACCAGAAGCCGCGGCCGATGCAACAGACCGGAGGCAAGATCGAGACGACGGCGCATGCCTCCGGAATAGGTCCCACAACGCCGATCGACCCAGTCGTGCATGCCAAGCAGAGCAATCAGCTCTGCGATCCGCTCATCACGCGCCTGGGTGCGCAGGTGGTAGAGATCGCCCTGGAGCTGAAGAAGCTCTCGGCCCGTGAGGATTTTGTCGATCGCGACCTCCTGAGCCACATAGCCGAGCTGTTCACGCACGGCCCGGGGATCAGCCAGTGCATCAATACCTGCCACATGGACCTCCCCTGCGTCGGGCTCCAGAAGAGTGGCGAGGATTCTCAACGTGGTGGTCTTACCGGCGCCATTGGGGCCGAGAAGGCCATACAGGCAACCTTCAGGCACAGCGAGAGAAAGGTCATCAAGCGCTGTGACCGAGCCATAGGACTTGCGCAGATGAGCCAGCTCCAACAAAGGCATCAGGCCGAGGCAGGACAAGAGATGTGGAATCTAGGCAGCAGTCTGGATCAGGCCGCCGAGAAAGGGATCGATGGCGTGATGCACCTGTTGATCAAACAGTGCAGCAGCTGGAAGGCGGCTCATGATCAGAAGCAGACAGATGCCGAAGAGGTAGAGGATCGACCACCGGAACAGGGCCTTGGCCCGGTCGGTGCTCTCCGGTGCCTGGGCGAGATTGCGCACCATCTGCAGCAGGCGGGCATTGAAGGGCACCAGGAGCAGCCCGTAGAGCACGCCTCCCTCGGGCAGAGCGAGCACGCCGAATCCACTCAGCAGCACCGTGGCCCAGCCGTAACGACGAATCGCATGGGCTGTCACCAGGGGGCCCTTCACCACAGGCAGCATCGGAATCCCCACCGCGCGGTAGTCATCGCGCAGCAGCAGGGCCAGGGCCCAGAAGTGGGCAGGCGTCCAGACCATCACGAGGGCGAAGAGCCACCAGCCGCTGAGGCCGACATGGCCCGTGGCGGCAGCAGCGCCCACCAACGGAGGAATCGCACCGGCGACACCCCCGATCACGATGTTTTGAGGTGTTCGCGGCTTCAGGAAGGCCGTGTAGAGGAGCACGTAGCTGCAGAGCCCCAGCAGGGACAGCGCTGCCGCCAGGCAGTTCACCCCACTGACCAGCAGGACAGCGGCCGCGAGAGTGCAGGAAATGGCACCGGCGAGGGCAGAGGTGGGTGAGAGGCGCCCTGACGGAAGAGCCCGTCCGCTGGTGCGCTGCATCCGGCCATCCAGCTCCTGCTCCCAGAGACAGTTGAGAACTCCTGCGGCGGCGGCGGCGAGTGCACCGCCACCAAGGGTGCAGGCCAGGCGAGGCGAAGCGAGCGGCCACCCTTCACTCAGGGCCATTCCCCCAAGGGTCGTTGCCAGAAGCAAGGGGATCAGGCGGGGCTTCGCCACCTCAAGCCAGGCCGGCAACTTGACCCGTTTGCGGGAGGGCACGACCTCCTCGCGGGTGATGGCGACGGGTTGCGGAGCAGTGGAACTAGCCATGGCAAGGCTCCAGAGAAGGTGAATCAGGATCTGCAGCGGCAGCGAGATCGGCGGGGCGCGGACGTCGACAGGTGAGGGCGGCGAGAAGCGCGACCAGAAGGCTGGCCACCAGCTGATGGGCGACGGTCACCAACGGGGCAGCGAGTCCGAGCCTGAGGGTGAGGACCCCGAGCGCGATCTGAACCACAACCAGACCGGCGGTGGGGAGCAGAAGCGGCCACTGGCGTCGGGTCCAGCCATTGGCCAGAAGCGCGACAGCAACGAACAGCAGAACCGCTGCGGCAACAGGCGTTGCCGCACTGCGATGCCAATGCAGCCATTGGCAGGCCTGACCGGAATCGAGACATCGCCTGGCCGCCCAGGCCGTTGCCATACGCCCACCGAGGAGACACTGGGCACCCACAGCTGTCGCGCAGAGGCCAGCGCCGAGTGGCCACCACAACGGGGCAGACGCAGCAGCAACGGGAGCATCCGAACCGGGAACCGGGTCGGCCCGCAGCAGCTGAGCGAGACCGCTGACAAGGGCCACCAGGGTCAAGCCAAGGGCGAGGTGCGACGTCACCACCCCCGTTGGCAACAACTGCAGAACCGTGAGAGCGCCGAGTGCGCCCTGGATCAGCACGAGAACCAGGAGTGCGGCGCTGAACGGCAGCAGCCAGGACGGCAATTGACGACGCCACCAGATCGCTGTTGCGAACAGCACCAGCAGGGCGACCCCGATGACAAAGGCATCAAGCCGATGGAACCACTCCAGGAAGACCTGAAGGTTCATCTGCCGCCCGGGCAGCAAGCTGCCGTAGCAGAGCGGCCAGTCAGGACAGGCAAGCCCTGCCTCCATCACCCGGGTGGCACCACCGACCACCACGAGCGCCACGAGAGCAACAACGAGGTGACTGGCCAGCTGTGCGAGCCGGCGGCGAATCGGCAGGAGATTGGAGCTGACCAAAAGGAAGAACTTCCTCACCGACAGCGACAGGATTGAACGGAACGTAGCGATCCAATCCACAACGGCACGGTCTGTGGCCATTCACAACATCAATTGCCGACATCCACGGCCAGAACATCTCCAGACACTGACAAATCACAGCGACCGATTCTCGAAATCCATGATCCCGCAGCTGGTTTGACGCATCGTCAATGCCAGCGCCAGTGCAATTTCCAACCCTCTTAAGAATCAACGCGTAGTTGCCCGCGATTGATCTCCATAGCCTGAGATCAGTCAGGGGCCACCCGTGCCGATCCCCGCCTCCATTGTCACCCTGGTCCTCGGAATGATCCTGGTCCTCGGCGGACTCTGGGTCGGTCAGAACGTCAACCTTCTCCCGGCTGACGCCAGTGCCAATGCACCGGTCTACGACGAACTGTTTCGCGTTCTGTTCAGCATCGGAACGATTCTGTTTCTGGGAATCGTTGGCCTGGTGATCTTCAGCCTGGTGCGATTCCGGCGACGCAGTGGGGAATTGGGTGACGGCCTGGCGATCGAAGGCAATCTTCCCCTGGAGATCTTCTGGACGGCCGTTCCTGCAATCGTCGTGCTCTTTGTCGGTCTTTACAGCTACGACATCTACGACCGCATGGGCGGGATGAATCCGCTGAACCACGGGATGGATCACGGCGCCATGGCTCACAACGGGATGGATCACAGGTCGGAAGCCACCCGGAGCGAACCACCGGACGGATCCGATCAACGGCTCTGGGGTG
>WTHL01000098.1 GCA_011523155.1 Synechococcus sp. PL34863bin_39
TCCTCAAGGGCCGCGTGGACGGTCTGGAAGCCCGCGTCGGCGAACTGGAAGCAACTCAGTTCTCCACCACCACCAAGCTGAAGGGCAAGACCACCTTCGTTCTGGGTGCCACCAATGCGGGCGGTGACAGCCGAGATGGCGAAGGCGCTGACGCTTACAACGCCGAGTACGGCGCCACAACCTTCAACTACGACCAGCGCATCATCCTGGACACCAGCTTCACCGGTAAGGACAAGCTGTACACCCGTCTGCGCGCCGGCAACTTCGGCCCTGACAACACATTCTCAGGTAGTGGTGTCAACCTGGCCAAGCTGGATATCGCCGAAGGGACGGCCGATAACGTCAAGATCGACCGTTTGTACTACAAGTTCCCCGTCGGCAACGAATTCACCGTATTTGTCGGGGCCCTTGGACGGAACACCGAGGCCCTCGCGCTCTGGCCCTCGAAGTACAACAAGGGTGGTGCCAAGATCCTTGACTGGACCGGAATGATGGGCACCTCCGGTGTTTACAACAAGGAGACTGGCTCCCTGATCGGCGCCTACTGGAAGCAGAAGGTCGCCAAGGGCGACAACGGCTTCAGCATTTCAGCCAACTACGTTGCCGACAAGAAGCGCGGCAACATTTCCGATTCCTCCGAGGGTGGCTTCGGTACTGCCAACTCCGGTGGCAGCTTCACCACCCAGCTCGGTTACGGCGGTTCCCAGTGGGGCGTCGCAGCGGCTTACCGCTACGGCAACTGCGATGGTGGCAACGGCTTCCGCCGCGGCACCTCCTTCGCCAAGAGCAACAAGTGGAACAACGCCTGCGTCGACGGCAACGACGAGCGCACCGGCAGCAGCTCCAACAGCTACGCGCTGAACGCCTACTGGCAGCCTGAAGAGTCCGGCTGGATTCCTTCTGTTTCCCTCGGCTGGGGCCTCAACACCGTCTCTTCGGACAACAAGGTGGATGGTTCCGCTCTGACCACCCAGAGCTGGATGGCGGGCCTGAAGTGGGACGACGTGTTCCTCAAGGGCAACGACATGGGCTTCGCCTTCGGCCAGGCCACCTTCGCCACCGCGCTGGAAGGCGGTGACACCCCGTTCGACGGCAACTACGTCTTCGAGTGGTACTACAACTTCCAGGTGACCGACAACATCGCCATCACCCCCTCGCTGTTCTATCTCTCCCGTCCTGAGGGGCAGAACACCGCAAGCCTGGTGGAGAACGGCTCCGGTTATGACGGGCAGTTCAACGTGTTCGGCGCACTGGTGCAGACCACATTCAAGTTCTGATCGCGGCCATCCGCGTATGATCCGCACCCGAGCCCCCCGACAAGGGGGGCTTTTTTGTGCGGTTGTCATCGTGGATGGCCCTCCCGTTCCGCCGGTTGATCTGGTTGGATGGCCGCATGGTGATCGCTGCCGACATCACAGCCCTTGTGGGGCGTACCCCTCTGGTGCGCTTGAACCGTCTGCCCGCGGCCTGTGGGTGTCGCGCGGAGGTGGTCGCCAAGCTGGAAAGTTTCAATCCCACCGCGTCGGTGAAGGACCGGATCGCCGGGGCGATGGTGAAGGCGGCGGAGGACGAGGGCACGATCACCCCGGGTCGCACCGTGCTGGTGGAGCCCACCAGTGGCAACACCGGGATCGCCCTGGCGATGGTGGCTGCCGCGCGCGGCTACCGACTGATCCTCACGATGCCCGACACGATGAGCACCGAGCGTCGGGCGATGCTGCGGGCCTACGGCGCCGAACTCCAGCTCACGCCAGGCTCCGAGGGTATGCAGGGTGCCATCGATCTGGCTCGGGAGCTGGTGGATGAGATCCCTGATGCCTATCTGCTCCAGCAGTTCGCCAATCCGGCCAACCCGGCGATCCATGCGTGCACCACAGCCGCCGAGATCTGGGAGGCCACAGCGGAACAGCTGGATGTTCTGGTGGCGGGCGTGGGCACAGGGGGCACGATCACGGGCTGTGCCCGCTATCTGAAGACGCGCAACCCAGAGCTGAAGGTCGTGGCCGTTGAGCCTGCCGGAAGCGCGGTGTTGAGCGGCCAGCCTGCAGGCTCCCATCGCATCCAGGGAATCGGTGCCGGTTTCATCCCTCCGGTGCTGGATCGCGGGCTCATTGATGAGGTGCTGCCCATCACGGATGACGATGCGATGGTGATGGGCCGTCGCCTGGCTCGGGAGGAGGGTCTGCTCAGTGGCGTCAGCAGCGGTGCGGCCATGGCCGCAGCCCTGCAGGTGGGATGTCGCCCCGGGATGGAGGGCAAGCGGATCGTTGTGATTCTTGCCAGCTTCGGGGAGCGCTACCTCTCCACACCGATGTTCGGCTCCTCCCTGCCCTTGCCACCGCGGATGGATGGCCAGTTATGAGCCCGTTGTCGTCTGCCCGCTCCGCTGACAACGACCCCTATGCCGTTCTGGGGGTTCCGGCTGAAGCGCCGCAGGCGGATCTCAAGGCTGCCTACCGCCGTCTGGTCAAGGAACACCATCCCGATGCGGGTGGTGACCCGGAACGGATCCTGGCCCTCAACGCGGCCTGGGAGCTGGTGGGTGATCGTGACAGCCGTCGTCAATTTGATCAACAGCGCAACGTCGGTCTGGGTCACGCTGAGGCTGGCGTGGCGGAGGCCCGGCGGCGCGGTGCCCGCAATGCCCGGGCCAGTCGGGCCGCAAGCGCCGCCAACGGACAGGCCGCTGCCGCCGATGACGCCCTGGCGCACTGGTTGCGCACTGTTTACGCCCCGGTGGATCGCCAGCTCGGCCAGGTCATCAATCCATTCCCCTCGGAGCTGCGATCCCTGTCCGCGGACCCCTACGACGACGTCCTGATGGACGCCTTCTGCTCCTACATCGAGACCAGCCAGCGCAAGCTGGAGAAGGTCAAGCTGCTCTATCAATCCATTCCCGTGCCTTCAGGCGCCCAGGGGTTTGGACTGAGCCTGTACCACTGTCTGTCCCAGGTGGAGGACGCGATCACGGAGCTGGAGCGTTACACGATGGGTTACGTGGACAGCTATCTCCACGACGGTCGCGAAATGCTCCGTGAGGCGAAGCAACGCCGCCGACGTCTGCAGCAGGAACGGAGCCGGCTCGAGCTGAGCTGACGATCAGGTGCCTGGGTGCCTCAGGCGAACCCCTCAAGCTGATTCAGCTTCAGCCAGACATCAGGCACCGGTCGTCGCCAACGCACCTGGGCGTACTCACCTTTCACGACCAGGATCTCCCCCGGGCCCTCGAAGATGTACGCGGGCGGCAGAGGGTCGCTCGCGATGGCTTCGACGCTGCCGCTGTAGGCCTTGCGGTTCACCCGTACCAGGGCACCTTTCTTGAGTGCGGGAGGTTTGGCCTTCGCTGCTGCTCCTGTGTCGGTGTCGGCCATCAAGAAAGGGTTGTCCTCCAGACAGGCTAAAGCCAGCCAGGGTGCCCAGATCGACATCCCCCTGCAGAACCTCCCGGACCGGTCTCGCCTCGGGCTCGCTCATCAATTCCTCTTAGCCTGGCCGCCTCATTCGGGGTCTGGATGTCATGCGTCTGCTGCTGCTCGGCTGCACAGGACTGGTCGGACGTGAACTGGTGCCGGCCCTGCTGTCGGCAGGTCACCAGCTGACGCTGGTCAGCCGTCGTTCGCGCTCGGGTGTTGCCTGGACCAGGGATCTGACGCTGGACTGGGTGCAGCAGGACCCGTCGACGGCCAGCAGCTGGACGGCGGGTGGCGCGTTGCAGCAGGCCCTGGCCGCAGCGGAGGGGGTCATCAACCTTGCCGGCGAGCCGATCGCCGAGCAGCGTTGGACGGCCACCCATGTTCAGCTCCTCAACGCCAGCCGTGTGGCCACAACCACCCATCTGGTGGCTGCGATGCAGGCTCTGGAGACCCCCCCAGCGGTGCTGGTCAGCGCATCCGCGATCGGCTTCTACGGCACCAGTGAGGAGGCTCGTTTCGTCGAATCCAGTGCGGCAGGGAACGATGTTCTGGGCCGGCTCTGCGCCGACTGGGAGGCCGCGGCGTCGGGCAAACCTCCCGCCACCAGGCTCGTCGTGGTCCGGATCGGGATCGTCCTCGCCGCCGATGGCGGGGCGCTCGGCAAGATGTTGCCCGTGTTCCGGGCGGGCTTCGGCGGTCCGATCGGGTCCGGCCGCCAGTGGATGAGCTGGATTCACCGCACCGACCTCTGTCGGATGATCCAGGACGCTCTTGTTGGGGATCACTGGCAGGGCGTGGTCAATGCCGTGGCGCCGCAGCCGGTGAGCATGGCCGCATTCGCCTCCACCCTGGGGCGGTGTCTGGGGAGACCCAGCCTCCTGCCCGTGCCGGGGCCTGTGCTCCATCTCCTGCTCGGTGATGGTGCCCGTGTCGTGCTGGATGGTCAGCAGGTCTGTTCGGATCGCCTGGCCGAGCTTGGGTTCAGGTTCCGCTATCCCGATCTGTCCGAGGCCCTCGTCGCCGCCACCACGACGTCAGTCCGCTGACCAAGGCTGATGCGATCAGCACACCGATCGCAGGGGTGAACAGCGGATCCCACAGCTGCTGAAACAGGCGGAGCGGCCCTTCGATGCCCTGGCTGTTGGCCACAATGCCAACGGCGAACCACACCGCTCCGGCCAGAACCAGAAACACATCCAGCACCAGCAAGCGATCAAGCCAGGCTTTCCAGATCGGTTCGGCGGTGGGGTCAGGCATCAGTCCGAGGGTGGTGGGAGGCTCAGGGGGTGAGCAATGCGTCGATTGTCGCGGCCATCCGGTCGGCGCCTCCGTCGGCTCCGAGCCGGTTCTCTGCCTGTTGCCGACAAACTCGCTGCAGGTACTGATCCTGGCGGCTTCGCATCAGCAGATCCAGAGCCATCCGCGCTGAACGGCTCAGGGTTTCGGACGCACCACTGGCTCCCTCGGCGCAGAAGACGCCCGGTCCCAGCAGACGTCGCTGGGCCTCGGCGAAGCTGGCGGTGAACTGCGGGCCCTGACCTGCGACCTGAAGCACAGGCTTGCCCAGGCCCACGGCCTGTTCCGCGGCGGTTCCTGCCATCGAGATCACGACATCGGCAGCCTGCAGAACGGAGGCGAACTGCCCTCGGCGGACATCCACCCGGTGCTGACCTCTGACCAGACAAGCGCTGGTGCCGTTCCTCTCCAGGCACCAGCCATCCGTCAGGGCCAGTGCCTCCAGCTCTGCGTCGCCGAGAGCGCGGATCAGGGCCAGATCCACCCCCAGTGTCCCGTCGTTGAACCCTTGGGCCGGCAGGCGTTCGATCACGGTCAGGAGCAGACGCAGATTCTGCTCCAGTTCCGGTCGGCGGCTGCCGGGCAGCAGGGCCAGACGGCTGTCGATCGGTGGCAGCGGCGGCGCCGGTGTCAGGACCGGGGCCATGAATGGATTGCCAGCAAATTGCACCGTGCGGCCCAGCTGCAGGCTCAGGTCATCCGCGCTCAGTTTGTCTCTGCTGAAGACGGCGCGGAAGCGACGGCTGCGGAGGCATGGGGCACAGGGCCAGGGCAGGTTGAGGCGGCCTTCGTAATGGCTGGAATAGGCGACGAGGTAGGTCGCGACCGGGCGACCGCTGATCCAGGCCGCCATCACAGGGATCACATCACCGATGGCCACGATCAGGCTGTAACGCCTGCGCAGTCGTGTCAGTCGAAGCAGGCCTGCAAGCAGATGAAACACCTGCCCCTGAATCAGTTCGGTGAGACGACCCTGCAGGCTGGTGTAACCGAGTCCTCCTGTGCTGAACTCGCGCGTGTTGAGCACCACCGGGATGCCGACATCCCGGTATGGATGGCCGGACCCCACCAGGGGGAGTGCATCCACCTGGTGGCCGCAGCGTTGCAGGGCCTGACCGAGCAGAGCCCCGGAGAGGTCTTCTCCATGGCCGTTGCTCAACAGCAGCAGCCGGGCCACCTCAGATCTCCAGCCAGCTCTTCACCTTGAGCAGGGCAGGCCAGCCGGGTTTGCGGGCCAGGCCGTCGGCGATTGACGCCTGCAGTTCCTGCGTCACTTCCGGAGCCACGGCAAGAATCTGCTGCACCACCTGCACGTGATCACGGACTCCCTTGGCCTGGGTTTCGAGCATCGCCAGGCTGAGGTTGATCCTGGCCTGTGGATCCTGCCCGTTGAGCTTCACGGCAAAGCGTGCGGAGCGCAGCGCATCCTCAGGTTGATCG
>WTHL01000316.1 GCA_011523155.1 Synechococcus sp. PL34863bin_39
AGCGCGGACGACTTCTGGTGCTGGCCGGGAGTGCGCGCTATCCCGGTGCAGGCCGGCTGGCTTTGCTGGGCGCACAGGCCAGTGGCGCCGGCAGTGTGAGAGCCGCTGTACCGGCTGTTGTCGCCGACGATCTCTGGTCCATCCTTCCGGAACTCGTTCTGGCTGGATCCCTGCCCAGCAATGTGCGGGGAGGTCTTGATTGGAATGACTGGCTCAGGGGGCAGGATCTGCAGCGCCTTGATGCACTGCTCGTGGGTCCGGGTCTCGGAACGTGCGAGCGCTGCTGGGATGCGAACGCCGCCCCTTTGCAGCACTTTGACGGTCTGCTGGTTCTGGACGCCGATGCGATCAACCAGCTGGCGGCCTCGCAGACCGGCACTGCATGGCTTCGGAACCGGTCAGGACCGACCTGGCTCACCCCCCATGCCGGCGAGTTTCAACGACTGTTCCCGGAGTTCGGACTGGATCAGCCGATCGAGGCAGCCCGGCGGGCTGCAGCGTCATGCGGTGTGTTCGTTCTCCTCAAGGGCGCTCACTCCCTGGTTGCCACGCCAGAGGGTGATGTTCATCAATTGATCAGCGGGGATGCCAGGGCTGCCCGAACCGGTCTTGGAGATGTTCTGGCCGGATTTGCTGCTGGCTGGGGGGCCAGAGCTGTCGCTGCCCAGGACCGGTCTGCCTTTGCGTCGACGCTCACTGCTGCAGCGCTCCTGCACGCTGAGGCAGCGCGCTGTTGTGAGGGTGGTTCGACGGCGCGGCAGGTGGCCAGGCGATTGGCGTCCCTTGTCCACGACGACGACCACGACATCGCTCCAGCCCATGTCTGAAAGCCCTTACAGGGGTTAAGAAGTTTTTTATTTGCAACAGCAATGTTGCGGGCTTTGTGTCGTTTTGAACGCATGAATCTGAAGGGTTGCTGAAAACACATCCCCGATGTCGAAATTCATAGGACAGTTCTCCCAACCTTTATCCGCCCGGAGTGCACCATGGCTTCTCTGGCATCCGGTGTCGCTGAATCACAGCGACGTCGAAGTAGCGATCCGATCAGTTGGTACCTTGCCACGATCGGACGTATTCCCCTTCTCACTCCTGCTGAAGAGATTGAACTTGGCAATCAAGTTCAACAGATGATGTCGCTCACTGAAGATGGTTCGATTCCTTCTGACAGTGACCAGTTCACATCCAAAGACCGTCGTTTGATTCGGGTCGGTCATCGTGCCAAGCAGCGCATGATGAAAGCGAATCTGCGCCTGGTTGTGAGCGTGGCGAAGAAATATCAAGGAAAGGGCCTGGAGCTTCTTGATCTCATTCAGGAAGGTTCACTGGGCCTGGAACGTGCTGTAGAGAAATTCGACCCAACCCGGGGATACAAGTTCTCCACCTACGCCTTCTGGTGGATCCGGCAGAGCATGACTCGGGCCATCGCCTGTCAGTCGCGCACGATTCGTCTGCCTGTTCACCTCAGCGAACGTCTGACGACAATCCGCAAGGTCAGCCTTGATCTCGCCCACAAGCTCGGAGCGATGCCCTCCCGTCTGGAGATCGCCGAAGCAATGGAGATCCCGCTTGATGAGCTTGATTCCTTGCTGCGGCAGGCCCTCACGACCAGCAGCCTCGATGCTCCTGTGAATGGTGAAGAAGGGCGCAGCTTTCTCGGCGATCTGATTGCTGACAGTTCCAGTGACGAGCCTCTGGCCAAGGTGGAACAAAGCATTCACCACGAACAGCTCGGCCGTTGGCTCAGCCATCTCAGTGATCAGGAGCAGCACGTTCTCAGCCTTCGCTTTGGTTTGAATGGCAATGAGCGGCACACGCTGGCTGAAATCGGTCGCATGCTTGAGGTGTCGCGTGAACGGGTTCGTCAGGTGGAACTGAAGGCCCTACGCAAACTCCGCAATCTCACACGCAGGGTTCCACCCCAGTTCTGACCTCGTTGGCTCTGGCCTGGCACCGAGTCCTTAACCTCCCGCCACACCAAAGCCCCTGTCCAGAGATGGCCAGGGGCTTTGTTCTCGAATGCCACGTGATGATGACGCGATCAGTCTTCCGCCCAGATGTAGCGGGTGAGCTCGGACCCATCCGGTTCGGGAGCATTCAGTGCGAAGTCGACGCAATCTTGAACCTCTGCATCGATCTCTTTTTCAATGGCGCGCAGCTCGTCGCCGGTGGCGAGACCCGCTGAGATGAGATCCCGTTCCAGAGCCTTGATCGGATCCCGCTGGGCCCAGAACTGTTTTTCCTCCTCGGCACGAAGTTCATCAGGGTCAGCCAGAGAGTGGCCGCGGAACCGATAGGTCAGACATTCCAGAAGGGTGGGTCCTTCCCCGGCGCGGGCGCGGGCGACGGCTCGCTCTGTGGCGGCGCGCACAGCGAGGACGTCCATTCCGTCAACTTCTTCGCCAGCCATGCCGAAGGCGGAGGCCTTGCGCCAGATCTCCGGATCGCTGGTCGCGCGGTTGTGGTCCATGCCAATGGCCCACTTGTTGTTTTCCACAACGAAGATGATGGGCAGCTTCCACAGCTGCGCCATGTTCAGGCATTCGTAGAACTGACCGATATTGCAGGTGCCGTCTCCGAAGAAGGCAGCAGTGACCGCGTCGCTTCCGGCTTCACCGAGCGCGTCTCGCTTGTAGCGGCTCGTGAAGGCGGCACCCAGAGCGACCGGAATCCCTTCGCCGATGAAGGCATAGCCACCCAACAGGTGATGTTCCTTGGAGAACAGGTGCATCGAACCGCCCCGCCCTTTGCTGCAACCGGTTTCCTTGCCGAAGAGCTCACTCATCACCTCACGGGCGGGCACTCCCGCGCTGAGGGCGTGGACGTGATCCCTGTAGGTGCTGCAGAACCAGTCGTGCTGCTTCTTCATGGCACCGATCACGCCGGTGCTGACGGCTTCCTGACCGTTGTACAGATGCACGAAACCGAACATCTTGCCGCGGTAATACATCTCGGCGCACTTGTCCTCGAAGCGCCGCCCGAGGGTCATGTCCCGGTACAGCGCGAGGCCAGTCGACCGGTCAACGCTGGCGCGGCTGGCTGTCACCAGGCTGGAGAGACGTTCGGCGTGGGCTCCGGTCAGACCTGTCCCCGACGCCATCCGATCCGTTTCCATTGCGATGTCCTGACCCATGACTCGCCGCGCGCATGACGACTGACTGTAAGGGGCAGCCCTTGATCAATGGGCAAAAACCCTTGTTCTGCCTACAGTCTGCTGCCAAAGGACCGACTTCTTCATTCAGGTGGAATTGCCGATCGATCATTTCCGCCTCCTTGGCGTCAGCCCGTCCGCGGAAGCGGAAACCATGTTGCGGACACTGCAACTGCGCATTGATCGCCCTCCTTCACAGGGGTTCACCTTCGAGGCGCTGCAGCAGAGAGCAGAACTGCTGCGCCTTTCCGCCGACCTCCTGACCGATGCAGCACGCCGTCAGGACTATGAAGCGGCACTTCTCTCCCTCAGTCGTGACCATCCCGGAGAGACGGCAGGTCTGGAGCTGTCCTTCACCCGTGAAGTCGCTGGTGTGATGCTGCTTTGGGAGGCGAGCGCCCCCCATGAGGCTTATCAGCTCGCTCGCCAGGCGTTGCAGCCGCCCCAGGCACCTGCACTTGGGAGCAACCGTGAGGCCGATCTGGCTTTGCTTGCTGCTCTCGCTTGCAGGGATGCTGCCCGCCAGGATCAGGAAAGTCGTCGATATGAATCCGCTGCCCAGTTGCTGACGGATGGCATCCAGCTGTTGCAGCGCATCGGAAAACTCACCGACCAGCAGGAGGAGATGGCCCAGGAGCTGGAGCAGCTTGCGCCTTACCGGGTGCTGGATCTCCTCAGCAGGGATCTTGCTGAGGAGGTGGCACGCCAGCAGGGTCTGCAGATGCTGGACCAGCTGGTGACGGATCGAGGCGGTCTTGAGGGAGCTGCTTTCGCCGAAGACAGCAACGGCCTGAGTCAAGGTGAGTTCGAACTCTTTTTCCAGCAGATTCGCCGCTTCCTCACCGCCCAGGAACAGCTGGATCTCTATCAGCGTTGGCAGCGCAAGGGGTCGATGGATGCTGCATTCCTCCAGGTGATGGCTCTCACCGCTGCGGGGTTTTCACGCAGGAAGCCAGAACGTCTCGACGACGCTCGCCGACAACTCAACACCCTGAATGTTGACGGTCTCGATTTGCGCCCCCTGCAGGGATGCCTCGATTTGCTGCTGGGGGATGTGGAGCGGGCCCAGACCAGGGTTCTTGCATCGGCGGATGCGGAGTTGAAGCAATGGCTTCTGAAGCATCCGGGTGACGATCTGGCTGCGCTTTGTGATTACTGCCGCGCCTGGCTGCGACGCGATGTTCTTCCTGGTTTCCGCGATGTCGATGCGGAGGCCGTTGATCTTGAGGCCTGGTTTGCTGATCGTGATGTGCAGGCCTTTGTTGAGCGGCTTGAACGTCTGGAAGGCCGACAACTGAATTCCTCACCGTTGGAGGACGACCTGCCTGAGCCTTCGGACCCCTCCCCGTTCCCTGGATTCAACCTTGATGCTGGTAGCGCCGTCTCCTTCCTGGGTGACTCCTCGATCGACAGCGATGTCGTTGCGAGCCAGTCGGGAGGCGATCTGATTCCGCCTGCATGGCGTGAGCGCCTGAGCGCGTTGCGTGGATGGTCTCTGCCTCGGGTTGCTGTCGCCATTCCATCCCTGCCCCTGGATGGATCCCATTGGCGCGTGTCCAGGCGTCCCCTGCTCATCGGCGGCACTGTGGTTGCCACCTTGGTTGCTGCTGGGGCCTTGGTGGCGCTCCGTGGTGTGAAAACCACTCAATCGCCCACGCTGGCAACTGAGCCAACGCCATCCATCCCTTTGATCGAGAAGGGTTCTCCGTCTGCTGGTCCGGTTCAGCCCCCTGTTCAGCAGCAGCCTGCGGCGCTGATGCTGAATGCCGATCAGCCCAGTAACGAGCAGATTTCGGAGTTCCTGCAGGCCTGGCTCGATCGCAAGGCCGCTGTTCTCGCCGGTGGGTCTGTTGCTGATTCCCGTTTGTCTGATGTGGCGCGTCCTGGTCTGTTGGATCGCGTTCAGTCAGAACGGCGGCGTGACCAGGCCTCAGGGTCGAGCCAGGCCATCACGGCGTCGATCGGGTCCCTTCGTGTTGTGAGCGTCACGCCTAATCGGTTGGAGGTCCGTGCCGAGGTCAACTACGCCGACCAGCGATTGGACGCTGCGGGCACTGTTGTCGACACCACGTCAGCCACCACGTTCCCAGTGACCTATGTGCTGGGCCGCGACGGGACGCAGTGGCGTCTGGAGGCCTACTGGCAGATCCAGTCTCCTCGGGTCTAGGAGTGGGGGCTTTTACGATCATCTGGAATGTGATCGCGGAACCTTTCCATGTTCGATGAGCTTTCAGCCCGCTTTGAAGATGCGGTCAAAGGGCTGAGGGGTCAGGACACGATCTCTGAAACCAATGTGGAGGGCGCTCTCAAGGACGTGCGCCGCGCCTTGCTCGAGGCGGATGTGAGCCTTCCTGTGGTCAAGGATTTCGTGGCTGAGGTTCGCGACAAGGCCGTTGGAGCCGAGGTGGTTCGCGGTGTCAGTCCCGATCAGAAATTCATCCAGGTTGTGCACGAGCAGCTGGTTGAAGTGATGGGTGGTGGCAATGCACCTCTCGCCAAGGCCGATCAGGCGCCCACGGTTGTTCTGATGGCCGGTCTGCAGGGGGCCGGTAAGACAACCGCAACCGCCAAGCTCGGCCTTCATCTCAAGGATCAGGGTCGACGTGCCCTGATGGTCGGCGCCGATGTCTACCGCCCTGCAGCGATCGAGCAACTGAAAACGCTCGGTGAACAAATTGATGTCGAGGTGTTCAGCCTCGGTGCCGAGGCCAAGCCGGAGGACATTGCAGCTGCAGGCCTGGCGAAGGCGAAAGAAGAAGGATTCGACACCCTGCTGGTTGACACCGCCGGGCGTCTCCAGATCGACACCTCGATGATGGAGGAGATGGTGCGAATCCGCAGCGCCGTTCAGCCCGATGAGGTGCTGCTGGTGGTGGATTCGATGATCGGTCAGGAAGCGGCTGAACTCACCCGCGCCTTCCACGACCAGGTGGGCATCACCGGAGCTGTGCTCACCA
>WTHL01000213.1 GCA_011523155.1 Synechococcus sp. PL34863bin_39
AGGATCTCCGTGCCTTCACCGGCAGGGAGGACTGCCATTTCTTTGACGCCGCCAGCCCGATTGTCGATGGAGACACGATCGACATGGAGCGGGCGTTCCGCGCGAGCCGGTACGACAAAGGGGACGCTGATTACATCAACTGCCCGATGGACCAGGAGAAGTATCTGGCCTTCCGCCAGGAGCTCCTGGACGCGGAACAGGCGGAACTCAAGGACTTCGAGAAGAACAGCGCAACCTTCTTTGAGGGTTGTCTTCCGATCGAGGAACTCGCAAGGCGCGGGGAAGACACCATGCGGTACGGCCCCCTGAAACCCATCGGCCTGTGGGATCCGCGCTGGGGGGATGTGAATGATCGGGATGTGCGCCGCGCCAAGCGCGCCTATGCAGTGGTGCAGCTGCGTCAGGAGGACAAGGACGGACGGCTCTGGAATCTGGTGGGGTTCCAGACCAACCTCAAGTGGGGGGAGCAGAAACGGATTCTGCGCATGATTCCCGGTCTGGAGCAGGCCGAGTTCGTCCGCTTCGGAGTCATGCACCGCAACACGTTCCTGGAAGCACCGGAACTGCTGACACCGTCGCTTCAGTTCCGCAAACGGCCCCATCTGCTGGCGGCCGGTCAGGTCACAGGAACCGAGGGCTATGCCGCGGCCGTTGCCGGTGGCTGGCTGGCTGGAACCAATGCGGCCCGGCTGGCGCAGGGTCAGACCCCGATCGAACTTCCCTCCACCTGCATGATCGGGGCGCTGACCCACTTCATCAGTGAGGCGCCCTCCGGGAAGTTCCAGCCCATGCCCCCGAACTTCGGTTTGCTGCCAGCCCTGCCGGAGAAGATCCGCGATAAACGACGGCGTTATGGCGCCTATCGGGATCGGGCACTGCGGGATCTGGCCGCCTGCCACCCCGAAGCGCAGGCAACGACGCCGGCACCGCTGGCGATCCCCGTGGCCTGACCCGGCGGTCGCGGCGGCGAGCCAGGAGGCAGGCAAAAGTCCTGGCACCGCTGCTAGCAGGAGAGAAGACGGCAAGCCGATCGATGCGGGCTGATGATGACGCCACGGCGCAGGAATCACCGGGGAACCGACATCGGCTAATTGAACAGCAGTCGCTCCGGATCGGTGTGATCGCCAGCGCGGTGATGGCTGTCGCCGGGCTCTGGGTGCATGTGCTGTCGGGCTCCTACGCCCTTCTGCTCGATGGGCTCTACTCCGCTGTGATGGTGGGTTCAGGCCTCGTTGCCACCCGGATCAGTCGCAATGTGGTGCGTCCTCCCGACAGGGCCTACCCCTACGGCTACGACGGTCAGGAGGCCCTGTATGTGCTGTTCCGATCACTCGTGCTGATCGGAGTCCTCACCTTCGCCGCTGCAGCAGGCATCGGCACCGTGATTGATTACGCCAAAGGCTCGACCATCGCCGCCGTGAGCCTCGGACCGGTGGCGTTGTATTCCATCGCCATGGTGGCGATCTGCTGGGGCCTGGCCTGGTGCCACCACAGGGACTGGCTGAGAACCGGCTCCAAATCGCAACTGCTGCTGACCGAGGCACGCGCCGCCCGCGTTGACGGCCTGATCAGTGGTCTCACGGGCGTCGCGCTGCTGAGCACGCCCCTGCTGAAGGGAACACCTCTGGCGGTGCTGACACCGATCACCGATTCCCTGCTGGTTCTTGTGGTCAGTGCTGTTGTCCTGCGGGAACCCTTGCAGGCCTTCCTGACGGCCCTCGGCCAGGCATCAGGGGCATCCGCGGAGTCGGACACGATCCGAACAACCCGGGCTGCCCTGGAGGATCTCCTGGCCGGGCTGTCCTGCTGGCTCCTGGATCTCACCGTGATGCAGGTGGGTCGGACAGCATTCGTTGTGGTGTACCTCAACCCCAGCCAGCCCATGGACGGAGCCGCGATCGACATTCTGCGGTTGCGCATCGAGCAACGCTGCCGGCAACTCATGGGCAGTCCGGTGCGCTCGGAAGTGATCCTCACGGCAACCCCACCCTTCCTGCCAGCCAGCGCGACCGGAGCCATCGAATGACCGGCGATCCGGGCCAGGGATCAGCCCGCCGACCCACCGTTGCGCTCTTTTGCGCTCAGGTACTCAGCGATCAGCGGTGACACCTCACCGCGTTGGACCGCCTCGATTTCTCGCTCGATGTTGCTGATGAACAACGCATTGCCGTTGCGCTGGGCCACCTGAAGCACGGTGCGAAGCCGCTCCAGCTCCCTGGCCTGGTCATCGTCCAAGGCACCCATGGGGACATCCCAGTGAAGGAACCATCAATCTGCCGGGACGACGGCAACATTGCAGCTTTCCGTTCAGCGAACACGGCTGCAATGTTGCCGATCCAGGTGCACCAGAGCTAGACCCAGCGCATCCGCTACGGGTGCCATGGCTTCAACCAGGAACAGCGCTGCGCAAGGCAAGGTCCAGGCGAGCTCGAAACAGGCCAAGCTCCACTCCCGCCCCGTGTATCCCGGCCCATCCCATCAGGGTCACAAGGGATAGGAGCTCCCTCGAGCAGCCGTTGGGTCTGCTGATGCTCAGCGCCCCCTGCCTCATCGAGGCAGGGGGCTTTTTCGTGCCCCCCGAACGATGCATCGGCAGCACGAGCGCCAGACCAGCACTTAGGTTCAGCCCTGTGCAGCCAGGGAAACCGTGAGCAAGCCCGTGTGGGACGTGATTGTGGTCGGCTCCGGCATCGGAGGGCTGGTCACCGCCTCCCAGCTGGCGGCCAAGGGCGCAAAGACGCTTGTGCTCGAGCGATACCTGATACCGGGAGGATCCGGAGGCAGCTTTCAACGTGAGGGGTACACCTTCGATGTGGGTGCCTCGATGATTTTCGGGTTCGGGGAGAACGGTCACACCAACCTGCTCACCCGGGCGCTTGCTGATGTGGGCCAGCGTTGCGACACCATCCCCGACCCAGTGCAGCTGGAGTATCACCTCCCGGGTGGTCTTTCGATGGCTGTGGACCGCGAGTACGAGGGATTCATCGCTCGCATGAGCGCGCGATTCCCCCATGAAGCCAAGGGAATCAGGGCCTTCTACGACACCTGCTGGCAGGTCTTCAACTGCCTCGATGCGATGCCGTTGCTCTCCCTCGAGGACCCCGCCTATCTCGCCAAGGTGTTTTTCCGAGCACCCCTGGCGTGCCTGGGTCTGGCTCGATGGCTGCCGTTCAACGTCGGCGACGTGGCGAAGCGGCACATCAAGGATCAGGACCTGCTCCGCTTGATCGACATGGAATGTTTCTGCTGGTCGGTGATGCCAGCGGATCGCACGCCGATGATCAACGCAGGCATGGTGTTTTCCGATCGCCACGCGGGTGGAATCAATTACCCCAAAGGCGGGGTCGGCACCATCGACGAAAAGCTCGTACAGGGGTTGAAGGCCCACGGTGGATCGATTCGCTACCGAGCCCGGGTTACCAAGGTGCTGGTCGAGGACGGCAAGGCGGTCGGCGTTCGTCTTGCTGATGGAGAGGAGCTGCATGCACGACGCATCGTCAGCAATGCCACCCGCTGGGACACCTTCGCCGGTGAAGGGTCACCGGCGACCACGCTGGTGGACCAGGAGCACACACCGGCGGCTGAGGCCACCTGGCGTCGTCGCTACCAACCGTCCAGCTCTTTCCTGTCGTTGCACCTGGGCGTGCAAGCGGATGTCATCCCTGAAGGCCTGCATTGCCACCACCTGCTGCTGGAGGACTGGGAGGCGATGGAAGCCGAACAGGGCGTGATTTTCGTGTCGATTCCGACGCTGCTGGATCCGTCACTGGCTCCCGAGGGCCGGCACATCGTGCACACCTTCACGATGAGTGCGATGGAGCCCTGGAAAGGCCTTGGCCCTGCGGCCTACGCCGCCAAGAAACAGAACGATGCCGACCGACTGATTCGCCGTCTGGAGTCCCTGCTGCCAGGTCTCGGCCAGGCCATTGACGTCAGGGAGGTGGGCACGCCCCGCACCCATCGACGCTTCCTCGGCCGCATGGGAGGCAGTTATGGCCCGATCCCCGCAGGACGCCTGCCTGGATTGCTGCCGATGCCGTTCAACCGCACAGGGCTGGCCAATCTGTACTGCGTGGGGGATTCCTGCTTCCCGGGGCAGGGGCTCAATGCCGTGGCCTTCAGTGGTTATGCCTGCAGCCACAGAATCGGTGCTGACCTTGGTCTCAATGCCTGGGCCCTTCCCGCCTGAGCCAGCCATCACGACTGGCAGGGCCTGGTTTCTAGGCTCGTTCTGAGGCCTGTGGAGTGAGAATGGAGGAGGCAAGACAACCCGGTTCTGCGGAACTGGCCCGTTACCTGGAAAGCCGCGGAGAACTCAGCAAACCCTGGATGCTTCAGATGCTCCGGCTGGCGAAGCTGAAGGAACGCCGTGAGCAGATGAGTCATGAGGACTACATCAGCTCGATTCAGGATGCCCATGCCGACCTGATGCGGCTCGGAGAATTCTGGAAAGGACGGGAGGCCGAGATCTTCGGTGGACAGGCCACACCAGGCAGCGTGATCGAGCCCCTGCCAGGTTCCCCCGACGACCGATGAGCAGTCCCCAACGCTTCCGGCTCTCACCCTTGATCCGGTTCACGCTGTTGACGGTGTACATCGCCATGGTGCTTCCTCTGCCTGCCTTGGCTCCAGCAACCTTGCGGCCCTGGATGCTCGCCGCTGCAATGCTCGGCCTGGCCCTGGTCTGGGCCTTGCTGTCGGAGCAGGTTGACACCGATGACGAGGGTCTGCGGATGCACTACCCCAGATGGTGCAGCTGGTTGCTGCGACGCAGCTGGCACCTGCAATGGTCGGAGATTCGCGGCCTGGTGCCCGTCGGCACGAGCCAGGGGGGCACTGTGTATTACTTCACCACACACGATCAACGTCACCAGCTCCTGCCCCAACGCCTCAGCCGTTTCGCCGACTTTCTAGCCCTGGTGCAGAGCCACAGTGGCGTTGACACGTCCAGGATCGGGCGTCTCACCCCTCCCTGGACCTACCAGCTGCTTGCGGCTCTGGCAGTCACGATGATCATTGGCGAAGCAGCACTTGCCTTCGCCATTCAGCAGGGATGGATCATCAGTCCGGTAGGTGGTCCAGGCTGAAACGGTAACCCTGTTGCCGCACAGTGGTGATTCCACCACCATCGCCGAGGCCCGCCTGTTCGAGTTTGCGGCGAAGCGTCAGCACCTGGGTATCCACGGAACGGGGGCCCCCGCTGAAGGGAGGCCATGCCATGCGAAGCAGGTCCTGACGGCTGCGCACCACCCCCGGCGGCATCAGCAAGGCGCAGAGCAGGGCGAACTCCCGTGGGCTGAGTTCAACAGGCTGCTCGCGCAGTGTCACCTGCCTGAGCAGGAGGTGAACTTCCAGTGGCCCCACCGTGACCCGCTCCTGCAGACCGGAGCGGCCTCGCTTCAGGAGAGTCCGGCAACGGGCAGCCAGCTCCTCAAGCCCGAAGGGTTTACGGAGAACGTCATCAGCACCCTCATCCAGCAACCCAACGACAGGCTCAGCGCCGCTGCGCGCCGTGAGCACAATCACGGGACATCGCAGATGCTGGGCCAGACGCAGCCCAGAACTGCGCTCCAGAAGCTCGGCGCTGACCAGGAGGTCAGGCGATTGCTCCTGACAAACCTCAACCGCCTCTTCTGCCGAGGCCACAGCCGCTGTTAGATGGCCATCCTGGCGAAGGCGCTGCACCAGAACAGTTCTCAGGGTGGGATGGGGCTCAACGATCAGGACCCGAGACGGTTCCCTGGGGAGAGTGGCGCCCACCACCTCCTGGGAGGCATCCGTCTGAAGCGAAGCCGACGCGGTCAGTTCTCGGGAAGAGGAAGTCACATCAATTGACGGAGCCTCATTACGCTAAGCCCAAATCAATGGCACTCTGGTAGCGGAGGCTGCTGTCCTCACAGGTCATGACATCCCTGCAAGATCCCCAAGCGATCCGACACTTCCAGTCTCTCTGTGATGCTTGCCAGGAACTGACCCATCGGTACCACGGGCCATCGGAGCTGCGTCTGTACGCCGACGGCTATCTGCACGCTCTGCGGCGTTCGGACTGCCTTGATCCACGGGAACTGGCCAAACTCGAACTGTTGATCGAACGATGGATCCTGGATCCCTCGAGTTTTATCAGCCCCGATGGCGATATCGGCACGTTGTTTCGTCAGCCGGAGCTCGGCTGACCTCTCTGACAACTGCTCATCGGACGCCACAGAAGTGAAACACCATCAGCGAGGCTGCTCACCGGCAGCCCCCGCTGACATCCACGCAACGCTCAGCTTGCGAGTGCGATTTCAAGCTTTTCCTTCAGTTCACCGGAGTTGTACATCTCGATCAGGATGTCGGAACCACCGATGAATTCGCCTTTGACATAAACCTGAGGGATGGTGGGCCACTCTGAAAATTCCTTGATGCCCTGACGGATCTCCATATCGGAGAGGACATCGAAGGTTTCGAACGCCATTCCCATGGCGTTGAGGATCTGCACGACATTGTTGGAAAAGCCGCACTGAGGCATCAATTTGGTGCCTTTCATGAACACGAAGATCGGGCTAGAGCCGATCAGGGATTCAATGCGGCTCTTGGTCTGGCTGTCCATCGAGGAAAGAGGAGGGAAGACGAACGAGAAATGCCCAGGGGGGAACGCAGTCAGGCGTCTGCGGCCGGTGACACAACCGACGGCCGGGAACCGTCAGCTCGGCGTTGAGGTGTTGAGTGCCAGGGCATGGATGGCTTCACTGGCCAGTTGATCACGCAACGCGGCATAGACGAGCTGGTGCTGCTTGATCCTGGACAGTCCGGTGAAACCTATCGACACGACGTTGACCTGAAGATGGTCGCCGCCCCCGGTGAGGTCTTCAACCTCCACGAGTGCATCCGGCAAGGCCTCACGGATGGCCGCTGCCACGGTATCGGGTTGGACCATGCGCAAACAGGACTGGAGAACGTTGATGCTGACAGATCATTCCGGTGGCCGAAACCTGTCAGTTCGGTGCCGTCTTGGCAGCGGCAAATGGAGTCTCGACGAAACCAAGTTCGAGGAGCGTCTGATACGCCTTTTGCCCCTGAGGCTGGGATGGGGTCATCAGACGCACCACCTCCACAAGAACCGGGACAGCCACCTCGGGCTGGTTCTGGCGTCGGAACAGGGCTGCCAGTCTCAGATTCGCTTCGGCCAGCAGCCCGAGGGCGGCACGTCCTTTCGTATCCATCTCTCGCGGAATGCGAGCATCCAGGCCTCGGAAGGCACCGCTGAGATCCCGATAAAAGGCGAGCAACTGCTTGGCTGCAGACCGCGCATTGTCGTAATCCTCGCGGGCCTTGGAGAGGTTCCCAGAGGCGACGGCAGCGTCACCGCGATTGAGAAGGGATTGCACGGCAGCGGTATTGAATCCGGAGCTCGAGGACGCCAGCACTTTGCTGGCGCTATTGGAGGACTGCTGAGACTCCTGAGCGAACACCGCGCCCGGGGCGGAGATCAGTCCAGCCACCAGAGCCAAGGCCGATAGCGAGAGGCGTGAACGCATGTAAGGACCACAACGTTGGCCGGACTTTAGGGGGAGACCAACGGGCGACCCACAGCGTCACGGGCCGCTTGTTCAGCTGATCGCATCTGGGAGGCGAGCAGTTGATTGAACGTCTTTGTGGCCTCCCGACCACGGGCCTGCGCTGTCAGGGCTGGACCAAAACAGATCGCCGCCTTGCCCCGCAGCCGAGGTCTCACCTCGCTGTAGGCGAGGCCGACGGGAACCACCTCAACCGGAACCCCATGGTGCGTGGCCAGCTGGGCGAGACGGGCCAGTCCCTGTTGCAGACGGATCGGTTCATCGGTGCGATTGATTCGGCCTTCGGGAAACACCACCACCTGCTCTCCAGCGCCCAGAAGATCAATGGCGAAGCGAAGAGTCGTCAATGAAGGACGCCCCTGATCAACGGCAAAACATCCCAGGCGATGCAGGAACCAACCCTGGGGACCGACCATTTCCGTGCGCGTCACCATGAACCGACAATCGCGCCCCGTCACTCTGCGACCGGCCCCCATTGGAAGCATGAGGGCGTCCCAGCGGGCGCGATGGGTTGGCGCGAGCAGCACGGGCCCATGGGTCGGGAGATGCTCGGCTCCGAGAACGATCCGTTCACGGAAATAGAGGCGCAGCGCCAGGTCCTGGGTCAGGCACATGGCCAGGGGAGCCCAGAAGGGGTCGATGCCGGAGGAGAGAGCTTGCTCGCGAGTCGCCAGGCTCGAGGTCACCGCGAAGGCTGAGTCGGAGTCAAAGGAAAATTACGACCGGCACGCCTGGATTGGTGCGCCAACGGGGCAGTTGATCCTGCGGCCGGCTGCCGCGATCTGAATAGAGTCAGCCAGTCAGTGGAGAGACCGTGGCGAGCCTCGGCGTCAATATCGATCACATCGCCAATGTGCGCCAGGCACGACGCACCGTGGAGCCCGACCCGGTGCCCATGGCGCTGCTTGCGGAGCTGGGCGGAGCCGACGGAATCACCGTGCATCTCCGCGAAGACAGGCGCCACATCCAGGATCGTGATGTGGAGCTGTTGAGGCAGACCGTACGGAGTCGTCTGAACCTGGAAATGGCTGCCACCAGCGAGATGGAGGCGATTGCTCGACGCATCAAGCCCGACATGGTCACGCTCGTGCCTGAGCGTCGGGAGGAAGTGACCACCGAAGGCGGCCTCGATGTCGCCGGTCAACTTGAAGCGCTGAAGGCCCTGGTGACCAACCTGCAGGCCGCAGGCATCCCGGTGAGCCTGTTCGTGGATCCCGACGACATCCAGCTTGAGGCCTGCAAGGCCACTGGCGCCCGCTGGGTTGAACTCCACACCGGAACCTACGCGGAGGCCAGCTGGGACAGGCAACCAGACGAGCTGGCACGGTTAACCGAAGCCACTGTGCTGGCACGCAGTCTCGGATTGCGTGTCAATGCAGGTCACGGCCTCACTTATCAGAACGTGGAGCCGGTGGCGGCGATCGAAGGAATGGAGGAGCTGAACATCGGCCACACGATCGTGGCCCGTGCCCTGGCCGTGGGCCTGCAGGCGGCCGTCAGCGAAATGCGGTCTCTGGTTCAGAATCCCCGCCGAGATCCCTTGTTCGGACGTCTGCACTGATGACCACCTACTACTTCGTTGCCGCGAGCGAACGGTTCCTCACCGAAGAGGAGCCCCTCGAGGAGGTGCTGAAGGAGCGGAGGCGTCACTACGCCGAGCAGGGGAAGGAGATTGACTTCTGGCTCGTCAGACGCCCTGCATTTCTTCAAGCCCCTGAACTGGCGTCGATTGCATCAGTCGTTCCCCAGCCCTCGGCTGCGGTCGTATCCACCGACGCCACCTTCATCACGTTCATGAAGCTGCGCCTTGAGTTCGTGCAGGAGGGTCAGTTCGAAGCCCCGACGGCAACGATCAGTGACGCCCTCGCTGAAACCTGAACGGGATCGCAGCCAAACCCCGTTCAATGGCATCGAGATCCAGGAGCGCCATGCAACCCAACAAGCTCCCGGTGGCACAACAAATCGCCCTGCTGGTCAAAGCGCTCGATGGAGCCAAGCGCACCAATGAGGCGCTCGCCAACTGCCGTGACGGCGATGAGATGGTGGAGGTGCTGCTTGGCGCGTCCGCCAAGCTTGGTCTCGCTCTGAGCCGGCGGGATCTGATCGAAACACCTCCGATTCGGGACTGGATCTGGTTTCGGAACAACGATCCCCTGTTCACTGTGGGGGACGGGAAACCGCGTTACCAACAGAACGTTGAAGCGGATGGATCCAGGCAGCGCCGAAAGTTTCTGGGTCTCTTCTGACCTCTGACGCAGCTGGGGCCCTTCGACCCGAGTCGGTGAGGAGTCCAATATGGGATGTGGTTCATCCCACCGCTGTTGAGCGCCTCTGCTCGCCACTGGATCATCGGCGACATCCACGGTTGTCATCAGCCGCTGGATCGCATGCTTGAAGCGCTTCCCTGCACAGACCATCTCGTCTTCTGCGGCGATGTCGTTGGACGCGGTCCCGATGTTCCTGACGTTGCCGATCAGGTCTGGAGGTTGGTGAAACAGTCACGGGCGACCTGGCTGATGGGGAACCATGAACAGCGGTTGCTTCAGGATCCAGCGCTGCAGCTGACGGTTTGGCCCGGCGATGCGGCTCTGCGGCGGCAATGGCACGAGCGTCTCAACACGCTGCCCCTGTGGTTCCAGGGCGACGGATGGGTCGCCACCCACGCTGGCTTTGATGCGGAGGGCAGGGCAGATCTGCACATCCGTGAACCGTTCTGGAGGCAGTACGACGGCCGCTACGGCCGCGTCATTGTCGCCCACACCCCCGGACATGAGGTGCGCCGAAAAGGGGCGATTGTCATGATCGACACCGGCGCTGTCTATGGGGGCCAGCTCACGGCCTTCTGCCCTGAAACCGATGCGGTCGTGCAGGTGCAGGGGCTTGTGGAGTCGGCCACCATGGGTTCTGGTTCAGGACCTCTGAACACAATGGCGATCGCCTCCTCCGACCCGGCAGAGCAACGCGTCTGCGACAACCCTTGCTGACGCTGATCCGCAGCAACCGCTCCGAGGTGCTTGCGGCGATGCTCGCAACGAACCTCAGTCTCAATCCTCCAGACGTTCTGGAGCAGACCCAGGTTGTGGTGAACACCTGGCCGACCAGCCGTTGGCTGGGTGAGCAACTGGCCTTGGCAAATCCTGCCGGCATCGCCGCCAACCTGCGGTTTCCCTTCCCGACCAGTCTGCTGAGACGACTGGTGGAGGAGACGCTCAATCCAGGAGCAGGCGACCCCGGCGCCGATCCCTGGCGTGCGCAGAACCTCGTCTGGCCCCTGCTGGACCTCATGCCCAAGCTGCTGGACGATCCCTCCAGCGCGCCATTGCATCAGTGGCTGTCCGCCCGTGCGATCGGCTGCCTCACCAGCCTTGAACCGGCGCTCTGGCAACTCGCCCGTGCGATGGCGGATGCGATCGATGACTACGGCCTCTACAGGCCCGTCATGGTCGAGGCCTGGCTGGCCGGCCACGATCAGGACAGCCGCGGGCGGGCCCTTGACCCGCACCTGGCCTGGCAACCCCAGCTGGTTCGGCACCTCCACCACACCCTCGGCTGCCTTCCCTTCGGCCTGAAGGCGAACCAACTGATCCGACGGATGCAACAGGGATGGAGGCCGGAGCATGTGGATCCCAAACCACTGCGTCTGTTCGGTCTCAGCAGCCTCGCCCCCGTGCAGATCGCGTTGCTTCAGGCCCTGTCGGCCGTGCGACCGATCGAGCTCTACCTCCTATCGCCCTGCCCTGACCTCTGGCAACGACGGGCGTCGGAGATGAAGGAGCTGCCGTTGGCAGAGGACTGGCTGTTGGACGTACCTGGTTTCGAAGCTCGCTTCGGGCGACTGGGCGCCGAATTTCAGCAATTGCTGGAGGGCAGTGGGGAAACGCAGCTGGGTCGTCAACACGAACAGGACCTTTTTTTCCTCCCTGCATCAGCGGCCGGCGAAGGATCCAGACCATCAGCCACGCTGCTCGAGCTCCTGCAGGAGCATCTCGTTGATGGAACGGACGCAGGGAGCCTTCCCTTCAGCGACAGCGATCGCTCCCTGCAGTTTCACGCCTGTCCGGGAAGGCTGCGCCAACTGCAGGTGATACGAGACCAGATCCTTCAGTTGCTGGCGGAGGATCCCACGCTCGAACCGAGAGATGTGCTGGTGATGACACCCCAGGTGGAGGCCTTTGCCCCCCTGGTGAGCACGGTGTTCGGGGATAGCGATGCCACAGGGGTGCATCTGCCCTGGCGACTGACGGACCGCAGTCAGCAGACCGAAGCGGGGCTCACCCAGGCGTTGCTCCAGCTGCTGGCCCTCGGTGGTGACCGTCTCACCGCCTCGGCGTTGGAATCGGTGCTGGCCAACGCAGCCTTGCTGGGGGCATGGGGGATCGCATCGACTGAAGCGGACCTGATCACGCAGACGCTCCAGGAGGCTGGCTTCCGCTGGGGGCTCGACAGCCGGGACCGTGCCGGTGATCCGACCCACAGTCTCCAATGGGCCATCGATCGACTGGCACTCGGACTGATCTTCCCTGAAACGCCCGGATTCGCTCCTGGCGAAACCGCACCGATGGCACTGCCGGGAAGCCTGGATCAGCAGACGCGATGGCTCCGGTTGCTTCGGCAGCTGCAATCCAGCCTGCAGTGGCTTGGCAAGAGCCGGTCTGTGAATCAGTGGGTTGCAGGCCTGCGCGAGCAGCTTGCTGCCCTGTTCGGGGATGGTGACGACTGGGCATGGGAGCTCCAGACCATTCACGCAGCCTTGACGGACTGGGAGTTGATCGCCGGCGCGTCCATGCTGTCTCTGTCATCGCCCGTGGTTGGCGATGTCCTGTCGGAACGCCTCAGTGAAGGGAGCGGTCGTTTTGGCCATCGCTCCGGAGCCCTCACCATCAGCGC
The DNA here is from genome assembly GCA_011523155.1 of Synechococcus sp. PL34863bin_39. Next base: position 12,444 of record WTHL01000213.1, read on the forward strand.
CCTTGAACCGATGCGCGCGATTCCCCACAAAGTGATCGTGCTGATGGGGCTGGATGCGGGACTGTTCCCACGGCAACGCCAACGGCCTGGATTCCATCTGATGGAACGCCAACGCCTGCTGGGAGATCCCAACAGCGGTGATCAGGATCGTTATGCACTGCTGGAAGCCGTGCTGTCCGCTCGCCAGCATCTGATTGTGAGCTGGAGCAACCGGGATGAACGCACCGGTGAGCGTCTGGAGCCCTCAACACCGGTGCGTCAGTGGCTCGATCTGCTGGCGCAGGTTCCCGTGCAGGTCCATGCGGCCAGTGGCCTGGAGAGGAGCAACTTTCTGCCCTCGGGCCCCTGGCCTCCGGAAAGTTGTGATCGACGTCTCCTGCAAGTGAGACGAGAACTTGATGCCAGGCAGCATGACCGCTCCAGGGGCCTCGCCTTCACCGACATCACCGAGACCCCGCCAGAGCCTGACACCAACGGGACTCCCACTCAACATCCACAACCCTCAGCCTGGGACGATCTGCTGCATTGGATCACCGCACCCCAGGCCCATTGGCTGTCGGAGCTCAATCTGCATCCGAAGGAGCAGGACAAGGCCGTGCTCGATCTGGAGCCCTTCGTTCTCGATGAACGCCAGCGGGCGGCTCTGCTGCGACGAGAACTGCAGGGCCCGGGATCGACTGAGGCCAGGAGCCTTGGCCCTGGGGCCAGCCCGGACTGGCTGCAACTGGAGCGAGGGCGTGGGAGTCTGCCGGCCCACACAGCGGGGCGATTGGAAACCAGCCATCTCCAGGCGCGCTGGGACACCCTGCATGCCTGCCTGGAGGGGTTGGGGGAGGAACATCTCGAACGCCTCGACGTGGGCGACTACCGGACCGTGATCCCGCGACGAGGTGATCAGCTTGTGCTGATCCACCCAGGCCGGCCACGGACATCACAGCGCCTGCATCTCTGGCTTCAGCTTCTGCTTGCCGCACAGGCCTGCCCTTGCATCAGCCGCGGTGTCTTGGTCGGGCGCGATGGGCATCGATTCCGTGCCCTTGAACAGATGACATCGCCAGACCCTGACGAGGCCGCCGACCTCCTGGGACAACTCGGGAGCTGGCAAGGAGAGTTCAGGACCCGGTGCTGGCCCGTCCCTCCGGAAACCGGCTGGGCATTCGCCGCGGGTGAGGCCAAAGGACGCGGTTGGACCAAGGCCCTTGAGGCCTGGCAAGGCAGCGCTTTTCTCCCTGGCGAACGCGAGGACGCAGTCCAACGGATCTGCTTCGGGTCTGACCTGCCGCTCAGTGAATTGCTCACGGCGAGCCATCAAACCCTGGCACTCCAACTCTTCCAACCGCTGCTGAAGACCCACCGGGAGTTACGGGCGTGACGCACCCCCGTTTCGACGCGAATCAGTTCCCCCTCACGCCCGGGGTTCGCCTGCTGGAGGCCAGCGCCGGGACGGGCAAGACCTTCGCTCTGGCTCACCTTGTGCTTCGACTTCTCAGCGAAGGACCAACCCCCCTGAGCGTGGAGCAGCTGCTGGTCGTCACGTTCACCGAAGCAGCAGCAACGGAACTGAGGGATCGCATCGCCCATCGGCTTCAGGACGCACTGAGCCTGCTGCAGAGCGACCATCCCAGAGAAGGCGATGGCCCCCTGATGGAGTGGCTGGAGAGCCAGCACCCCGACCGGCGACGGTTGCTCGAAGGACGACTTCTGCAGAGCCTGGAGCGGCTTGACTGCGCCGACATCACCACAATCCACGGCTTCTGCCGCCGGACGCTGCAGAGACAAGCCCTGGAGGCGGGACTGGGACCTGCCGTCAGCCTTGAACAGAACGGTCACGAGCGGCTGGAACAGATCGTGCATGACTACTGGCAGCAGCACGTGATTGCACTGCCGATGCACCTGCTTGCAGGGTTGCATCAGAAGGGGATCCAGCCGGATGTGCTGACCCAATCGCTGCGGGCTCTCGATGGTGACCCGGGGCTGCAGCTCGATGCACTGCCCGACGGGATCACGCTGGAGGAGCCGCTCCACCATCAACTGCCAAGGCTGTGGGAGAGAACCTGGCAAGACTTTCTGGAGCATTGGCCGCAGGCAGAGACCCTTGAAAACGGGCTCGCAGAGGCAGCGCAGGAGCTCAAAACCTTCGGCGCGACCTACAGCCCCTACCGGCTCAAGCCCAAACTCGACCGCGTTCAGAAGGTGCAGACCTGGATCGACAGCCTGGAGCAGGTGACACCGGGGTACGACGCCGTGCTGGCCCAGAGCGACCTGCAGAAGTACTTCCACCCAGGCACGTTCACCAAAGCGGCGGCACCCGTTCACGGCGATCAGGTCTCCCTGCCTGAACAGGCGCTGATGGAAGCCGTCGCGTCACTGGTGGATGGCCTCGCCGAGACTCTGCTGCACCACTTCTGCCACTGGGCCAGGAACGAACTGGTGCGGCGCCGCGAGCGCTGCGGACAGATGAGTTTCGGACAACTACTGCAGCAACTCGATCCCGGGCCAGGCAACCAACCCTTGACACCGCTGCTCCAGGCCGTGGCGACGCGTTACAGGGCAGCCCTGATCGATGAATTCCAGGACACCGATCCGATCCAGTGGCAGATCCTTCGCAGTGCCTTCGGAGCGAAACCGGCCCGCCATCTTCTGGTGATGGTGGGCGACCCGAAACAGGCGATTTATCGCTTTCGAGGTGGCGACCTGGACACCTACAGGACGGCGGCGAACGAGGCCGACGACTGCTACGGACTGTTTGAAAACCGACGCTCCAGCGCAACCCTGGTGCGTGGCCTCAATGCCCTGATGAAACCGGGACTGGCCCGGACCGGGCTGATGGTTCCTGCAGTGGAGGCCCGTGCTGACAAAGGCCAGCTGACCATGCCGGACGGCGAATCAGCGCTTCAGTTGCTGAACGTGGAACCGGACCGGCTGGAGGAACAGGTGGCTGCGTACTGCCAGCAACTGCTGGAGCAGCCATGCACCCTGCACGAACCCAACGGTGCACGCACGCTCCAGCCCGAGGACATCTGCGTGCTGGTTGGTCAACATGCGCAGGCCGAAGCACTGCGCAGCGCCCTCGAGCTGCGACAACTGCCGACCCGTCTGGTGAGCAAGGGAGACGTCTTTGAAACGATGGGCGCAACCGCGCTGCAACGCCTGCTCGATGCGCTCGCGCAACCCGGACATGGGGGACGCCTGCGACTTCTGGCCGCGTCGGCACTCCTGGGTTGGTCGGCGTCCGAGATCCGCACTGCTGACCAGGGCACGTGGGATTGCCTGGCGGGCAGGCTCAATCGTCTGGCCGAACGCCTGCCGCGTCTGGGACTGACAGCGGTGCTGGCCCAGCTACAGGGAAGCCAGGGTGTGGCGCGACTGTCCCTGCGAGGCCGTGTGCTGGCCGACCTCCAGCAATGCGCCGAACTGGTTCAGGAGCAGATGCATCGCTTCGGTCTCGGGGCGGCGCAGGCAGGCGACTGGCTGCGCCGCCAGCGCCTGCAGGACGGAACTGACGTGCCCGAAGCCCACCGATGCCGCAGCGATGCGGCCGAATCGGCCATCGCAGTGGTCACAGTGCATCGCAGCAAGGGACTGGAATATCCGGTGGTGATCTGTCCCTATCTCTGGAAAGGCAGCAAAGCCATCAAAGCCGGTGCCCGACAGGTGGGACGGCGCTGGACACCACCCGGAACGGATCAACCGCACCTTGATCTTCACTGCAATCCCCACTGGGGGCAGGGTCGACACGCTGCGCAGCAGGACAAGAGGGCACAGGAGGCGGAGGCCGAACGGTTGGCCTACGTGGCCTGTACACGAGCGCAACATCTCCTCGTGCTCGGCTGGCCTGGCCCAGAGCGGGCCGAGACAGGCAACCCGCTCAGCCAGTGGCTGACAGGAGAACCCGACGGGGCTTCACTCCCCCTGACAGTCATCGACCTCGACATTCCTGGGCTGCCTCCCCACTGGCAGCCGCCGAAACCGGCCGGAGATCTGGCGCTCGGCCCCATGCCCAGCCGTTCACTCGACAGCCGATGGGGTCGAGCCAGTTATTCCGCCTGGGCCCATGCCAAGGTCGCCCTGCCGCCGGAGATGCGCGACGAGGGTCGCGACAACGATGGACTGATCAACGAGCCGATCAGCCCAGCCACAAAGGCAACGCCCACAACCGACAACGACGCCCTCAGCTGGAGTGCGCTCGGCCCATTGGCCCGATTTCCCCGCGGTGCAGGGCCGGGGGAGGCTCTCCATCGCATCCTTGAAAGGATCGACTATGGCGTGATCAAGAACGGTGATCTCCAGCCATGGCGTGACGTCATCACCCAGGAACTGCCCCGAGCCGGGTTGAACATCGACTGGTCAGACAGCGTTCTCGAGGGTCTGGTGCAACTGGTGCAGACGCCGATGGGATCCGCACTGGGATCCTGTCGGCTCGCTGACCTGGTGCGAGGCGAATGGATGAATGAAATGAATTTCGATCTGCCCCTTGCCCAGGACAACAGCCGCCATCTGGTGCGAAGCCTCGGTTTGTCAGCGGTGTTCGAGAACCATTCCGGCGGACTGTTCAACGCCGACTACGGCCACCATCTGAAGCAACTGGAGGTGGCGAGTCGCGGTTTTCTCACCGGCTCCATCGATCTGTTGTTCTGCTGGGAGGGAAAGTGGTGGGTCGCCGACTGGAAGAGCAACTGGCTGGGACAACGCGATGACATGGGGGACGTGCAGGCATGCGGCCCGCGTCACTACTCCCAGAAGGCGATGGTCGATGTGATGACGGCCAACCATTACCCCCTGCAGGCCCATCTCTACGTGGTGGCCCTGCATCGCTACCTCAGCTGGCGGCTTCGCAACTACGACCCGGCGATTCACCTTGGCGGATACGCCTACATCTTTCTGCGGGGTGTTCCGGGAGACATCACGACAGCCCAGTGGTCAACCACGGCTTCAACCCCTGGTGTGCTGGTGGATCAACCCAGCATCGAACGGGTGATCGCCCTGGATCAGCTGCTGCGCGAGGGCCAGCCATGACCAACAGTCTCGGCAGCGCACTCGCGGACACGTTGATTCGGCTCCTACCCCCGACAGAGACCAGCCGAAGCGACCTGGACACACTCATGAATGCCTTCGTCCTGGCTCTGGAACGTGGTGACCTGGGACTGTCGCTCAGCGATGAGGAGGCCGACGGCACCGAGGTGGACTGGTGGTCCGATGACCTGCTGGCAACCCTGACAGCCTCAGGCTGGTTGGTGGACGTCAATGATCTGGAGACGTCTCCCCACGCGGCGATCGTGCGGGATGGCGAATGGCTGCGACTGCGTCGCTGGCATCAGCAACTGACGGATTGCCTGCAGAGACTCAAGGCCATGGGCCGCCGTCCTCTGGACGATGGCATCACATCATCCGAGGAAACCAAGATCCGTCAGGGCGCGCTGCGGGCCGGTCTCGACAAGGAGCAGTGCGATGCGGTGATCGCATTGCAACAGCGCTATCTGGTGGTGCTGACCGGAGGACCGGGCACGGGGAAAACCTCAACAGTGGTTCAGATGCTGGCCACAGCCCTGGAGAAGGACACGGAACTCAGGATCCAGCTGTCTGCACCAACGGGCAAAGCCGCGGCCCGCCTTCGACAAGCCATTCAGCAGGGCAGCCTTGGGCTGGCATCGCCGGCGTCCGCGGCGCTGGCGAGCCTGCCCGCAGCCACGCTGCACCGACTGCTGGAGGCCAGAGGGGAGAACCGCTTCCGGCGCAACCGGACACACCCCCTGGAGCTGGATCTCGTCGTGGTCGATGAAGTCTCGATGGTGGATCTGCCCTTGATGACTGCACTGCTGGAGGCACTGCCGGAGCAGTCGAGGCTCCTCCTTCTCGGCGACGCCCATCAGCTGCCACCGGTTGGACCGGGGGCAGTCCTCCAGGAACTGAATCGCACCACTTGCAGACAGCAACTCGCTCAAGCGGCTGTGGAGCTGCGCACCACCTACCGGAACAACGGTGCCATCGCCAGGCTGGCAGGCCAGTTACGCAGTGCAGGATCCGATCGCCATGGCGCAGGCCTCCTGCATCACCACCTCCAGACCCTGAAACCGGATGACAACGTGATGTGGCTTGAGGCGTCGAGCAGCACCCTGCCTGCTCAGCTGCTGAAGCAACTGCAGACACAGCAGGCCACCCTTCGGACTCTGGCCAGTGAGCTGCGCTGGAACGGTGAGGAGCCTGAAACCAGCAGCGCCCTGACCCTGCTGCGGCAACTGGACACCTGGGTGGCACTCAGTCCTGTGCGCCGGGGCCCCTGGGGGGTGGAGGCCATGCACCGGGCCCTTCTCGGTGATCGCGCACTCCGCTCGGTGGAGCACTGGCCCGTGGGTACCCCTGTCCTCAACCGCCAGAACAAACCGGATGAAGGGCTCACCAATGGGGACATTGGTGTGATCGTGAACAGGGATGGAGAACAGAAAGTGTTGCTGGATGGACTCAGAGTGCTTCATCCCGCGCAGTTCAGCGGCGCTGAGCCTGCCTTCGCCCTCACGGTCCACAAATCCCAGGGGAGCCAGTACGACTCCGTGGCCCTCCTTCTGCCACCGCAACGCCGCCAGGACCCACGCCTGACCTACACCGGACTGACACGGGCTCGGTCCACGGTGCTTCTGATCACACCGAAGCGAGCGGATGCGATGGCGGGAGACGTCATGAACAGCCAAGCTTGGAGCCCGCAGGACTGACGTGATGCACCCCGCAGACCGGGTCTTCAGACCCTGGGGCTGGTACGAAGACGTCATCGCAGCACCCGGCTACAAGGTGAAACGGCTCTGGATTGAGGCCGATCACCGTCTGAGCCTGCAACGCCACAAGCACCGCAGCGAAACCTGGACTGTCGCCAGTGGAAACGGAATCCTCAGCTGCAATGGATGCGACCGTGAAGCCGTGCCGGGAGACATGCTGCACATCCCCTGCGGTGCGGTGCATCGGGCCAGAGGCGGCCCTGAAGGCCTGCTCGTGATTGAGGTTCAGCTCGGCGCATTGCTGGAGGAAAGCGATATCGAACGCCTGGAAGATGATTTCGGCCGAGTGTTAAGTTGAGCAACCAACCTTGATAGAAAGGGCAAGCAATCGGAACGGCTTCGGCCGCATTGGACGTTGCCGGCCTGACTTGAAGGGATCAATCAGGCCAGAGCCTTCATCAAGATGACCCAGAGTGCAACGCACGGTGATTTCTCGTGCTCAGTGGATCTCAGTGCCACCGAGTCGAACGACAACGCCGCTGTCGTCACCTCCGAGACCGCTGGCGCTGCGTCAGCAGTCCAGTCGTCTACTGAGGAGGTTTTCACCACTGTGATTGAAGCCACCGAGGAGCCCTCGGGATTTGCCGGCTTCGGCTTCAGCGACGCCCTGCTGAAAACCCTGCAGACCAAGGGATACAAGGATCCCTCGCCGATTCAGGCAGCCACGTTCCCTGAGCTGATGCTGGGCCGTGATCTTGTCGGCCAGGCACAGACCGGCACCGGCAAGACAGCGGCCTTTGCTCTTCCGCTGCTGGAACGGCTCGAGAAGAACGCGTCCCGTCCTCAGGCCCTCGTTCTTGCCCCCACCCGGGAGTTGGCCATGCAGGTCGCCGACTCCTTCAAGGCCTATGCCGCGGGCCATCCCCATCTGAACGTTCTGGCGATTTACGGAGGATCCGATTTCCGCTCGCAGATCCACGCCCTGAAACGTGGCGTTGATGTGGTGGTCGGAACGCCTGGGCGCGTGATGGATCACATGCGTCAGGGAACTCTGGACACCTCCGGACTGCGAAGCCTTGTGCTGGACGAGGCCGATGAAATGCTCCGCATGGGTTTCATCGACGACGTGGAATGGATCCTGGATCAGCTGCCTGAAGAACGGCAGGTGGTGCTGTTCTCCGCCACGATGCCCTCCGAGATCCGTCGTCTGTCGAAGCGTTATCTGCGCGAACCGGCCGAGATCACGATCAAGACGAAGGACAAGGAGGCGCGTCGGATCCGCCAGCGCTGCATCACGCTGCAGAACAGTCACAAACTCGAAGCACTCAACCGGGTTCTCGAGGCCGTGACCGGTGAAGGAGTGATCATCTTTGCCCGCACCAAGGCCATCACCCTCAACGTCTCCGAATCGCTGGAGGCAGCGGGCCACGATGTCGCCGTCCTCAACGGAGACGTCCCCCAGAACCAACGCGAACGCACCGTTGAGCGTCTGCGCAAGGGAACCGTCAATATCCTTGTCGCCACGGACGTCGCGGCCAGGGGTCTGGATGTGGACCGTATCGGCCTGGTCATCAATTACGACATGCCGTTCGACAGTGAGGCTTACGTTCACCGAATCGGCCGAACGGGCCGCGCAGGCCGCAGTGGTGAAGCCATCCTTTTTGTCACACCAAGGGAGCGACGCTTCGTCAACAACCTTGAGCGCGCTGTGAGCCAGGCCATCGAACCGATGGCGATTCCCAGCAACGCCGAGATCAATCAGGCGAGGCTCGACAAACTGCGTCAGAGGCTCACGGATGCGGCCCAGCAGGATGTCGCGGCCTCCGATGAAGCCGTGCTGTTGCAGGAACTCCTGCAGCGGGTTGGGCAAGAACACAACCTGGACGCCTCCCGACTCGCCCTGGCAGCCCTGACACTGGCCGTGGGCGAGGGCCCTCTTCTGGTCAGCGGCGATGAGACCTGGCTTCAGAACAACGGTCGCAACAACCAACGCTTCGAACGACGGGAAGGGCGTTATGGCGAACGTGGTGACCGCCGCAGGCCCGATCGTTCGTCTCGACCGCCCGAAGACAACATGGAGCGCTTCCGGGTGGAAGTCGGCCATCGCGATCGGGTCAAGCCAGGCAATCTCGTCGGAGCGATCGCCAATGAGTCAGGCCTGCAGGGCAGGATGATCGGTCGCATTCAGATTTTCGAATCTCACAGTTTTGTGGATCTTCCCAAGGGAATGCCACAGGATGTCTTCAGCTCCCTGAAACGCCTGAAGGTGATGAACAGAGAGCTGCAGATCCGCCCCGCCTCCTGATCCCTTGGCCATGACCGTCAGCCTTCTCCGTCAGGTCCCCCTCCTGGCGCTGGGGCTGGCCCCCTTGGCCCTCACACCCCAGCAATCGGCCCAGGCTGCTGGTGATCACAATCTGATCAACCAGTTCTGCCTTGCCAGCTTCCAGGCCGCGATGGCCAGTGCCGGCCAAACGGCACCGGACGGCATGGGATCGTTCACCTGTCAGTGCTTTGTCGACAAGGTGACCACGGGTACTGGGCTGGACACGGCGCAATCCGAGTGCAAGAGCCTGGCCGCTGAACGCTACAAACTCTGAGACCGCTGCCTGAAACCCGACTTGCTCATCTTGAAGCTGTAGCTTGGTCAGGCATCAGCTTCAGCGTTCGGCTCTGATCGGCTCGCTCCCCCCGGCTTCAGCTC
>WTHL01000074.1 GCA_011523155.1 Synechococcus sp. PL34863bin_39
CACCAGAAAACCGTGGATGAAGTGCTGGCCTGGATCAAGGACAGCGGCGAGCTCGGCGACGCGAGTTTCTGTGACGCGGGTTGCGGCGTCGGCAGCCTGAGCCTGCCGCTGGCTGCGATGGGAGCCGCCAGCGTCAGCGCCAGCGACATCTCCGAGGCGATGGCCCAGGAAGCCGAGCGCCGGGCCCGCGATGCGGGTCTGGACATGGATCGGCTCAGCTTCTCCGCCTCCGACCTGGAGAGCATCCGCGGCTCCTTCCACACCGTCTGCTGCCTGGATGTGTTCATCCACTACCCCCAGCCGGCCGCGGAGGAGATGGTGAAGCATCTCTGCAGCCTCACCGAGACACGTCTGATCGTGAGCTTTGCGCCGTACACCCCGCTGCTGGCCCTGCTGAAGGGAATCGGTCAACTGTTCCCCGGCCCCAGCAAGACCACCCGGGCCTACACCCTGAAAGAGGCAGGCATCGTGCAGGCGGCGGAGGCCTGCGGCTTCAAGCTGGTCCGCCGGAGCCTCAACAAGGCCCCCTTCTACTTCTCCCGGTTGATCGAATTCCGCAAAGCCTGAGCGGGTCAGTCCGGAGCAGGCGCAAAAGCCGGGGGCAACGGCGCCTCGAGCCGGATCGGGCGTGATGCCTGATCCCTCAGCCCCTCAAGGCGCCAGGCGTGGAGGCTGTAACCGCCCTCGCCGGGAGTCACCGCTTCGGCAATGGTGCGCTCCTCCAGGAACAAGGGATCGCCCAGAAGCGGGCTGCCCAGCTGGGCCAGGTGAATCCGAATCTGATGGGGTCGTCCGGTGGTGATGGACACCTGAAGACGGTCGCCACGGGGTGTCCGTTCCAGCAGCATCAGCTCCGAGCGAGCAGACAACCTTCGGCGTTCCGGCTCACCGGGCCTTGGTTCAGGTCCCCAGACCCAACCGAGCAATGGGTGGGGACGCTCCACGACATCCGTGCTGACAACGAGGGGACGCCCTGACTCCAGACCGGGCACCCGCTGACTCCAGGCCTGGTAGAGCTTGCGACAGCCACCCGTGGGGCAGAACTGCCTTGACAACTGTGCCCGCGTCTGCGGGTGCCGGGCACACACCTGCAGGCCCGAGGTGTAACGACCCAGACGATGCACGGGCCGGGGGGCATCCACCTCCCCCATCCCTCGACTGTGCTCGTCGAGCATGGCGGTGAGCGTATGCATCAGAAATCCACCAGCCGGCATCACCGGCAACCCGGAGGGTTTATTGAGCACCAGCAGGTCCCCATCGTCGTGAAGGACCGACCAGTGCATCGGCACGGCAGGCTCCAGCCAAGGGGGACGCCGCCAGCTGATGCGGTCACCGACCTGGAGCGTGACATCGGAGCACAGCGGTTGATCGTTGCGGCAGAGCTGCCCCGCCGCCAGCCGCTGCTGCCACAACGACGGCGAGGAATGGCGATGGCGACGGGCCATCACTGCAGACAGCAGCTGACCCGACTCCTGCGGCCTGATCCTGTCGTGATACGTCCAGCCCTGGTTGAATGCCGCCGGTCTCCAGCCCTCCTCAGCCGCGGAGGCCGGCATGGCCATCAATCCACAAGGCGGTGCTGCAACGCAAAGCGCACCAGTTCAGTGCGACTGGAGGTTTCGGTTTTGATGAACAAGCGGCTCACATACTTCTCGACGTTGCGGATGGACGTCTCCAGTTGCCGGGCGATTTCCTTGTTCATCAGGCCTTCCGCCACCAGCTGCAGCACGCTGGCCTCCCGGGGCGTGAAGCTCAACTCGGGACGATTCGCCGCCGGTGCCCCATCGGGTGTGCCCGAGAGCATTGACCGGATCTCACTGATCTGGCGGGCCATCTGCCCGACGTCGGCATCGGCGAAGCGGGCGGCTTCAGCGAGGAGGCGGTCCTGACGGCGCACAACGTTGCGCACCCGTGCCACCAGTTCATCCGGATCAAAGGGTTTGGGGATGTAGTCATCCACCCCGGCGTGATAGCCCTGCGTGCGATCAGCCGTCATCCCCTTCGCGGTGAGGAAGATCACGGGGGTGCCGCCGAGACGCTCGTCGGCGCGCAGTTTCTCCAGCAGGCCGTAACCATCACAGCGCGGCATCATCACGTCGCTGATCACGAGGTCAGGCATCTGCTGCTGGGCTTTTTCCCAGCCATCCAGCCCGTCGACGGCGGTGCTCACCTGAAATCCTTCGTCTTCCAGATAGGCCTGAACAGCAGTTCTCAACCCCGGCTCATCATCAACAAGCAACAAGCGAGGCACCGGCTCTGACGCCGCGTCGGAGCTGGTGGGATCACTGGTGGGATCAGGTTCCGCGGGAGACGTGGAGGTCATGAACCCTGTCAATTCTTTGGAACTCTAAAGAGGTTTTCCCGGTCAGGGAAGTCGGAGGGTTTCCGTGGACTCCACCAGCAAGGTGGAGAAGCCGAGCGCCCGTGCAGCATCGGTGAGCGTTGCCGGATCGCGCCCGGCCTGATCCGGCACACAGGCGGCCCACCACACCAGATGGTCATTCCGATTGCCGGGATTCACCGTGCCACCGGGATTGAGGCGACGCACATAAATCGCCGCCCCATCCCGCGTGACCCGCATCGGCGAGTCGGTGCTGCAATTCACCGACTCCGTGGGAATCACCAGGTCATCGGACGATTCGATCCAGAGTTTGTAACGGCGCAGGTCAGGGTCTGCGGGGTCACCCGACAACGCGAACATGCCGAGGATGGTGTCTCCCAGCCCCCCTGGCCGGGTGTCCAGGATCCTCAGGTCTGCGGGGCGACGGCGCTTCATCTGCTCCAGGATCTCGCCGCGCTCGAGTGCCGCGGCCATGGGGACCAGCACCGCACCAGCCGCTGCAAGCATCAGACTGATGGACCGTTGCACGGCGTTCATCGCATCGGGAGCTGAGGGTCCACCATGCTGCCAAGCCCTGATCAGCCGCGGTCGGCCTCTCCGTCAATCCCCGTTGCCCGGCGTCGGACGCCTGTGGCACTTGATTTCCAGGCGACGACGCCCTGTGACCCGGTGGTCATCAAGACCATGGAGCCCTGGTGGAGCCAGCACTGGGGAAATCCATCGAGTCGCCAGCATCAGCTCGGGCTGATGGCGGCTGCGGCGGTCAGTGACGCCCGTGAGCGCCTCGCCCGCTGCCTGGAGGTGCTCCCGAGCCAGGTGATCTTCACCAGTGGCGCCACCGAAGCCAACAACCTCGCCCTGCTCGGACATGCGAGGGCTCAGGCTGATCAGCACGGCCGGCCCGGCCACCTGATCAGCCTGAACACGGAGCATCATGCGGTGCTTGATCCACTGCAGCAGCTGCGGCGGGAAGGCCACCGGCTCACCTTGCTGACGCCGGGAGCGGACGGCCTCATCGACCTGGAGCAGCTGGAAGCGTCGTTTCAGTCGGACACCCTGCTGGTGAGCGTGATGGCGGCCAACAACGAGATCGGGGTGCTTCAACCACTGGGTCAGATCAGCGCGCTCTGCCAGCAGCGGGGGATCTGCCTGCACAGCGACGCCGCCCAGATGGTCGGCCACCTGCCCTGTTCGCCCACACGGGTGGGGGTGAATCTGATGAGCATCAGTGGTCACAAGCTCTACGGCCCGAAAGGAATCGGAGCCCTCATCGTTGGGGAGGGCATCAAGCTGCAGCCTTTGCAGTTCGGTGGCGGCCAGGAGCAGGGATTGCGTCCTGGCACCCTGCCCGTCCCCCTGATCATTGGCCTGGCCAAGGCCGCGGAACTGGCCCTGGACGCCATGGAGGCCCACAGCAGCCGCCTGGCTGGTCTGCGCGACCGGCTCTGGGAGGGGCTGCGAGGCGAGATTCCCGGGATTCAGCTGAATGGGGCCCTGCAGCCCCGCCTGCCCCACAACCTCAACGTCACCCTGCCGGACGTGAATGGCAACAGGCTCCATCAGCAGTTGCGAGCGCGCCTGCTGTGCAGCAGCGGCTCAGCCTGCAGTGCGGGACAGCCGTCCCATGTGCTGCAGGCCCTCGGGCGGAGCCGGGAGGAAGCCAGCGCGTCCCTGCGCCTCAGCCTCGGCCGATCGACGGATGCCAACGACATCCAGAGCGCCATCGGCGCAATCAGCGAGGTCGTCCACGGAATGCAACGGAAACGCTGAAAAAAACTGTTCCCGTCGCTACGTTCCGACCAGACCATGCGACAGGTGGCACGGCGATGAGCGACTCCAGCGGCAGCAACAGACTGCAGGTGATGCGAGCCGTCGAGGACGGATGGAAGGCATTCAGCCGTTCCCCCTGGCCCTTCGTGCTGTTCACGCTGCTCGCGGGCGTGCTGTCCATGCTGTTCCAGGCGATTGCCAACGCCGCCTCCGGTGATTCCTTCGGGGCCGGCGCCGCCATCGCCACGATCATTTCGGTTGTGGGCAGCACGGTGGTGAGCCTCTGGGCCGTGAGCGGACTGATTCGCGGCGCATGGCGGGCGCTGGATGGCCAGGCGCCCGGCTTCTCCGATCTGGCCCGCTGGGATGGAGGCGCTGCCGGTCGCCTCTTCATCAACCAGTTTGTGCTGGGTGTGCTGTTCTTCCTCATCCTGCTGATCACCTTCGTGGTGGCCGGTGGTCTGGCCCAGATCAGCCAGGGACTGATCGTGATCCCTGGAATCGCTGCCGCCCTGGTCTTCCTTTATCTGGGCATCAACCAGAAGTTTCTTCCCTGGATCGCTCTGCTGCAGAAAGGCAACCCCATTGACACGATCCAACGGGGCCGGGCCGGCGTGGATCCTTCCTGGTGGTGGCTGCTGTTGCTGCTGATCGTTGAATCGCTGATCCTGCTGGTCGGCCTGCTGCTGTGTGGCGTCGGCCTGCTGGCCGCAGCACCCGTGGTGATCTGCATCTCCACAGCCGCCTACCGCCAGCTGTTCGGTACCGATGACGCCAGGGAGTTCCTGAACTGATCGACGTTCAGTCGTCGCTGCGGCGGCGGGCGAGCCGGAGCTTCGCGCTTCGGCTGCGCGGGTTGGCCTCCTGCTCCGACGCATCCGCAACAAGGGGTTTGCGGGTGATCCTCTGCAGACGGTCGTCCTGCACAAACGCGGTCTTGACGCGCCGGTCTTCGAGGGAGTGGAAGCTGATAATCGCCAGCACCCCGCCAGGCCGCAACCAGTCAGGGGCCTGTTGCAGCAGGCGTTCCAGCACCCCCAGCTCATCGTTCACGGCAATGCGCAGCGCCTGAAACGTGCGCGTTGCCGGATGGATGCGACCCCGACGCGCCTTGGGTGGATAGCAACCAGCGACGGCATAGGCCAGATCGGCCGTTCCGGCATAGGCGCCCCGGGCCGCGAGGTCAGCCTTGATCCTGCGGGCGATCCGTCGTGACAGGCGCTCCTCGCCGAAGGCGTAGATCAGATCCGCGAGTTCCGTTTCCTCAAGCCGGTCGATCAATTCCGCGGCGGTCTCGCCTGGACCGGAGGGATTCATGCGCATGTCCAGAGGACCATCGAGGCGAAAACTGAATCCCCGCTCCGCCACATCGAGTTGCGGACTGCTGACGCCGAGATCAGCCAGGACAAGATCAACACCCTGCTCAGGCGTGTAATCGGCGAAATTGGTGGCCACGATCTCGGCCCGATCACCGAAGCCCGCAAGCCGTTCCCGGGCCGCAGCCCGTGCCGTGGCGTCCTGATCGAGGCCGATGATGCGCAGCCCGCTGTAGCGATTCAGGAGCAGGGCGCTGTGGCCACCACCACCGAGGGTGGCATCGACGCAGAGGCCATGCACCCAGGGCCCGTCAGGGATTGCAGCCAATGCCTCAAGCAGTGGCGACGCCAGCACAGGCACATGGACAAAGGCCTCTGGCGCGGTCTGGGGCTGATCGGGCATCGGTCCTTCCTAAGATCCCGTAGCGAATGCATTGCCACGGCCCCATGACGCAGCTCGAAACGCGCACGGAGCCGATGGTGGTCAACTTCGGCCCTCACCACCCCTCGATGCACGGGGTGCTGCGGCTGGTGGTGACCCTCGACGGTGAAGACGTGGTGGATTGCGAGCCGGTGATCGGCTATCTGCACCGCGGCATGGAGAAGATCGCCGAGAACCGCACGAACGTGATGTTCGTGCCCT
>WTHL01000114.1 GCA_011523155.1 Synechococcus sp. PL34863bin_39
TCCTTCAGCACTGCCCCCAACAAATTCGCGGTGATGGCTGGCCATGACGGACTCGTGCTGGCGATGGGCCAGATCAGGCTTCTGGCGGTCAGCCTGCTCAAGATCGCCAATGACATCCGATTGCTGGCCTGCGGTCCCCGTGCCGGCCTGAACGAACTGCAGCTCCCGGCCAACGAGCCGGGAAGTTCGATCATGCCGGGAAAGGTGAACCCCACTCAGTGTGAGGCGATGGCCATGGTCTGCATGCAGGTGATGGGACTCGATGCGGCTGTAGCCATGGCGGGAAGCGGAGGTCACCTCCAGATGAACGTCTACAAACCACTGATTGGGTTCAACCTCCTTCAGGCGATCACACTGCTCACCGATGCCTGCCGGTGTTTCCGGATTGGCATGGTGGAGGGGATGGAACCCAATGCTGAGCGGATCCAGGAGCTGGTGGATCGGTCCCTCATGCTGGTGACGGCGCTGACACCTGCGATCGGATACGAAAAGGCCAGCGCCATTGCAAAACATGCCCACGCGCAGGGATCAAGCCTGCGCAGTGCAGCACTGGAGCTGGGCTATGTGACCGCTGAAGAGTTCGACCGGGTGGTGAATCCTGCGGCCATGGCCCTTCAGCAGGGTTAACCGAAGGGTCGGCTCAGGCAGCCCGTTCCGTGGCTGGGTTGAGGCCGCCCGACTCGGCCGCCGCAGCCTTGAGCAGATCATCGGCTTCCGCCACGGGGAAGCGATTGATCGCCCTGAGTGCCTGACGGGCATGGCTCCTCAACTGATCGCTGATGGCCTCGCAGTAGGGCACCTGAGCCAGCAGATCCACGGTCCGGCGCATGATCCTCACGACATCGCCCTCGTCGAGGGAGGTGTTGGCGATCAGGTCGTTCCAGTCACACCCCTTGGCCCAGGCTTCAACGAGCCCCATCAGCTCAGGCTCCCACCAGGCAGGCACCACCACGCTGGCGCGCTCCTGAGCGCGCAGAAGCTCTCGACGGATACCCATCAGATCGTGAAGGGCCTCTTCCGCGCGAGGCGGGGGCGGGAACCCACTCCAGAGATCAGGTCGGTTGACTTCTGTACTGATCGCTTCAAACACCGCCGCGAGCTCGGCCGGTGGGAGGTCATCAAGATGCCCACTCATCAGAGCCAGGCCGAGCCAGAGCTCGTTGTCGCCCCGGAGTGCGGCGACGGTGCGGCCGATCTCCGTGGGCTGCAATGCATCAAGGCAACCGAAGTGCTGGAGGATCTCAATCAAGGCGAGGAAGGTCTCCCAGTGCCGATTGGCACGGTGATGAAGCAGGTGCTGCCGCTCACTGATTTCAATCTCAAGCTCCTCCATTCGGCGGCGATGCTTCTTGAGTTGACGCCGATCCCCCCAGCGATGGGCAGGGTGAGTCGCCAGATCGTCTTCCAGAGACCGGACCAGCCTGGCCTGGGACAGCACTTCCCCCGCCAGGTCGTACTGCGGTGTGGTCATGTCATGGCGCTGCGCCATGTGGGCAACCGCAAGGGCAAGCCCTCCACTGGCCTGATCTCCATGCCGGAGTTCCCCGCTTCGCTGCAGTGACGGGGCCTCGACACCTGCGACCTGAAGGCAGCTGAGTTCCGCATGCAGGCTCACCACTGACTGGCAAGGGAGAAGCAACCAGACGTTGTCGTGGGTGAGGCAGAGAAGAAGAGGAAACTGCCCGGGACCATCCAGCTTGTCGACGATCACTGCAGGGGTGACCGTGCCTCTCAACTGCGGAGCCTTCAGACTGATCAGCGTTCCGACGCTCGCGAACTGCAACGCCAGGGTGAGCTCATTGGCAAGCGTCTCCTCCGCTTGCTGCTGAAGGATCCGCAGGAGGCGACGCTCCTCACGCAGCCGGGCACGGTGCTTTTCGTAGTCCTCGAAATCTTCCCAGGGAACATCGCCTGAGGTGCCCTGCAGCTGGCCGAGCTGAAGTCGCAACTGGGTCAGGATTTCCTCTTCCTCCACCAGGTCGAGGCTGGCCAGATAACGGCCGAAACTCCGCTCCACGAGTTCGCGGGCCTTGGCCAGGTCATGCCGGGCCAGGAGGTTGAGCACCATGCCGTAACTCGGGGTGAACTGACTGACCAGCGGATCAGCGGGGCTTGTGGCGAGCTGTCCGGCTTCCCGAACTCCCTCGAAACGGCTCTGAACCGTGACCACATAGCCCTGGGAATCCAGACCGCGTCGACCGGCCCGGCCCGCCATCTGCAGAAACTCGCTGGCCATCAGAGGCCTGTGCCCCCGCTCTGTGCGCTTCGAGAGCGAGGCGATCACAGTGCTGCGAGCCGGCATGTTGATGCCCGCAGCCAGGGTTTCCGTCGCGAACACAACCTTCACCAGACCCTGCTGGAAGAGCTCCTCGATCAGTTCCTTCCAGGCTGGAAGCACACCGGCATGGTGGGCGGCGATGCCGCGCAGCAGGGCGTCGGCATGGAGGCCGTCCCTGACCGCCTCTGGATTGGCCGCTGCATAGGCCTTCAGACGCTCAGCGATCCTGGCCTGCTCGTCGGGTGTGACCAGACACTGCACACCCAGATCGCGGACAGCCTTGTCGCAGCCGCGCCTGCTGAAAATGAAGTAGATGGCAGGGAGCATGTCCCGATCGGCCATCTGAGCCACGACAAAACTGATGGGTGGCGCTTCGGGCTGGGGGGGCTTGGGTGAACGACCCTTGCGCTTGTGCCCTTTGGGTGCTCGCCAGACCTTGCAGTTGGGGTGAAGTCCGGTGCCCGCTTCATTCAGCAAGGGATGAAGCCCCTTGGCACTGCAGAAGTTGAACTGCAGCGGCACTGGTCGGAAATCGCTGAGGATGAGACGGGTGGGGCCATGAACCTTCTCAATCCAATCCGTGAGCTGACCGGCATTGGCAACGGTGGCAGACAGCGCCACCAGCTGCACGGAGGGGGGGCAATGAATGATCGATTCCTCCCAGACCGTTCCCCGCTGGGAATCATTCATGTAATGGCACTCATCGAGCACCACCGCCTCCACATCGGCCAGGGGATCATTCCCCTGATCGACTTCCGCGTAAAGCATGTTGCGGAAGATCTCCGTGGTCATCACCACCACCTTGGCGTCGCGGTTGACGCTCAGATCGCCCGTCATCAGTCCGACATTCTCGGCACCGAACTGGTCGCGGAAATCACGCAGCTTCTGATTGGAGAGAGCCTTCAGAGGCGTGGTGTAGAAAACCTTCTGGCCGTGGGCGATGGCCCGGTGAATCGCGTACTCACCCACCAGGGTTTTTCCAGAACCCGTGGGTGCACTCACCACCACGGAATGCCCCTGATTCAGAGCATCGACCGCGTCGAGCTGGAAGCCGTCCAGAGGAAAGGGGAACAGCTGCCCGAGGTCAATCACACCATCGGTTGCAGACCCCGCTGAGGATGCTTCGGATTCAGCCATAGCAAAGATCCTAGGGAGGCTGCGACGCGCCCTTGGTCCTGCGTGCTTCAGAGTGAGCCCATGGCCAGTATCTCGCCCGCCCGCCGCCGTCATTTGCGGACATGGCTTCCCGAGGCCGGGGCAATCGGGCTGCACCCGGTTGGAGGCGCCAGTCAGCCCGTTCCGGAACAGGTCGCCCTTCACGATCTGGCCAGCAATGACTATCTCGACCTGGCCCAGCACCCGCGACTGATCAAGGCGGCGTCAGAGGCCATGGAGGGGCAAGGGGTCGGAGCAGGCGGCTCCCGCCTGGTGACTGGAAGCCGGCCGATTCACCGTGAGCTTGAAGATGCACTGGCACGGTGGCTGGGATGGCATCGGGTGCTGCTCTTCCCGAGTGGCTTTCAGGCCAACATCGCCGCGGTCAGCGCACTCGCCGATCGCCACACCATCGTGCTGGCCGACCGCTTGATTCACCATTCCCTGCTGGTGGGGGTTCAGGCCAGCGGCGCCCGTCTGAAACGATTTGCCCACAACGATCTCAGTGATCTCGGCCGCAAACTGAGTCAGGTACGGGCAGCACGACCGTCCCAACAGCTCCTGGTCCTCACCGAAAGCCTATTCAGCATGGAAGGCACCAGTCCTGACCTGGCTGGCCTCCTTGCTCTGTGCCGGATCCATCAAGCCCGGCTGCTAGTGGACGAAGCCCATGCCCTCGGAGTCCTGGGTCCCGACGGTCGCGGGCTCACAGCAACGCTGACCGATGGAGTCGACAGCGCAGACTCCGGTGTCACGATGATCAGCGGCACTTTCGGCAAGGCATTCGGGAGCGGCGGCGCCTTTCTGGCCTGCGACCAGACCCTCGGCGATCAGTTGCTGCAGCGCAGCGGTGCGTTCCGGTACACCACCGCCCTGGCCCCCCCCCTCGCGGCCGCGGCCCAGGAGGCTCTGTCCATGATTCAGGAGCAACCCCAGTGGGGTCAGACCCTGATCGAGGACGCGGAACGCTGGCGTGATCAGATCGCCTCAACGGGATGGAAGCGGCCTGGTGGACGGGGGCCGATCCTGCCACTGCTGGTGGGGGAGGACCAGGCAACATTGGATCTTCAGCAACAGCTTGAACGGGCTGGCGTCCTGAGCATCGCGATCCGCCCCCCCACGGTGCCCGAGGGGCTGTCACGGCTGCGCCTCGTTCTGCATCGGGGCCAGTCCGATGACGCACTCATGCGGCTGCTGCACTGCCTCGAACAAGCCAGGACTCCGACATGAAACAGGTCATCGCCATGCACGGCTGGAGTGGCGATAGCCGTGCATGGCAGCCCTGGGAGCGGCACTTCCAGCGCCACGACTGGGCCTGGCAGTCGGGAGACCGTGGCTATGGACACAGACCGGTCAGGGAACCGCAATGGGCTGTGGACAGGGAGCCAGCGTCGGCGCAACGGCGGGTCGTGATCGGCCATTCCCTCGGTCCGCATCTGATCCCGGAGACGGTTCTCAACGACGCCACTGATCTGGTGCTTCTGGCCAGTTTCAGCCGCTTCATCCCTGAGGGACGGGCGGGTCGAGCGCTGCAGACAGGCCTGCAGGGGATGGCACGTTGCATCGGTAGCCCCCGGGAACCGGCCATGTTGGAGAGCTTTCTGACCAAAGCGGCGACTCCGGCATCGGCCACGGCTCTCCCACCGGGCCCGATCCACGAGGGGCTGTCAGCCCCAGGGCGTCAGCGTCTCCTCAGCGACCTGCATCGGCTCATCGCCAGTGCAGCGTTGCCACCGGGGATTCCCTCAGACGCAAGGGTGTTGGTGGTGAATGCCGGTGATGACCGCATCGTCGTGCCAGAGGCCCGCCAGCAACTTCTCGATCAGCTGCGCGGTCATCTGCGGGATCAACCCTGTGTCTGGACGCTTGCATCCTGCGGCCATGCCCTCCTGGTTCCAGACTTGCTCGTGCAGGTGCAGGAGTGGCTCGACAGCGCCCCTGAACATCACCATGGACCTGACATTCCCATCCATGAACAGCAGCAAGGCTGAGCAGGACCCCATCCAGCTTGTGGTTTGCGGCACCGATACCGACGTGGGCAAGACAGTCATCAGCGCCTTGCTGGTGCAGGGCCTGAACGCCACCTATTGGAAACCGGTGCAGAGCGGACTCGAGGGAGGCGGCGATCGGGGGCGTGTCGTGAGCCTGCTCAAGCTCCCGAAGGAGCGGTGGCTCACCGAGGCCTATGCCTTCCAGGCACCGGTCTCACCCCACTGGGCCGCGGAACAGGACGGCGAAGTGGTCGACATCAGGCGATTGCAACTGCCGTCGACCACCTCGCCACTGGTGGTGGAAACCGCGGGCGGCCTGTTCGTGCCGCTCAATCGCAACGAGCTGCAAATCGATCAGCTGAAGCGCTGGCGCCTGCCGATCGTGCTGGTAGCACGCAGTGGCCTGGGGACCCTGAATCACACCCTGCTGAGTCTCGAGGCTCTGCGCCTGCGGGGATTGAGCGTTCTGGGGC
>WTHL01000128.1 GCA_011523155.1 Synechococcus sp. PL34863bin_39
GAACAGCTTTGATCCTTCGGCGTCATAGAGAAACCAGGCCGGTAGCTGTTTCGGGCTGCGTTGCAGTCCCTCCTCGACGAGGCGACGCATGTCGGCCGCCGGGGGGTGCAGATCGATCAGCTCTGCCGGCTGGATTGAAGAAGACAGGTTGTTCATCGGGCCAGGCGCAGACCGGCGGCCATCCAGCGGCAGGCCGGTGCGAAGAAATTGCGGTAGGTGAGACGTTCATGGCCTCGAGGTGTCAGCTGACTGCTGCCCCGAAGCACGAACTGGGAGGTCATGAATTTGCCGTTGTATTCGCCGACAGCGCCGCTGGCCGGTTGGAAGCCCGGGTAAGGCCGGTAGGGACTGGACGTCCATTGCCAGAGCGTCCCATAGGCGTCATCGATGGCGCTGCCGTGGTCGCGGACGGCCACCTCCCACTCCGCCTCGCTGGGGAGGCGGTGTCCGCTCCAGCGTGCATAGGCATCGGCCTCGAACCAGCTGAGGTGACGCACCGGCTGGTCGGGATGCAGGGCACGGCGTCCCCCCAGGGTGAACTCCCAGGTCCACGGCCCGTCAGGGTCGTCACGGCGCCAGTAGCGCGGGGCTGACCAGTTCCGATCTGTCTTTACGGCCCAGCCTTCGCTCATCCAGAGCTCGGGCCGCGTGTAGCCGCCGTCATCGATGAAGTGGCTGTAGTCGCGATTGCGCACCAGCTGGCTGCAGAGGGCGAATGGTTCGAGCCAGACGCGATGGCGGGGGCCCTCATTGTCGAAGTGGAACCCGGCTTCGGTGTCGACGCCGACCTCCACCAGGCCCCCTGGATGGGGCCGCCACTGGTCCGGCAGGGCTTGGCTGGCCGGATCCCGCCAGTCGGAGTTGTAAGCCGGCTCGAGGGGCTGGCGACTGAAGCCATCGAGCAGATCCATCAGCAGCAGCTCCTGGTGCTGTTGCTCGTGCTGGAGACCGAGCTCGACCAAGCCGCGCCAGCGCTCCTCTTCGTCCCCGCGGACCAGAAGGGCCTCCAGGGAGGCTGTGACGCGATGGCGCCAGGCCTGGATCTCGGCCATCGGCGGCCGGCTCAGCAGTCCCCGCTGCGGTCTGGGCTGCCTTGGTCCGAGGGCCTCGTAATAGGAATTGAACAGATAGCTCCAGCGCGCGTCGGCTTCGGTGTGCTCCGGCCGGAACGGTTTCAAGACGAAGGTCTCGAAAAACCAGGTGGTGTGGGCCAGGTGCCATTTCGGGGGGCTGGCATCCTCCATGCCCTGCAGGCAGAGGTCTTCGGGTTCCAGCGGGGCGACCAGAGCTTCGCTCTGCTGCCGCACCGCCAGCAGCCGTTGCAGCAGGGTGCCGGCGGACATGGCTTCGTCGAGCACTGCGGCAGACCCTAGAGACCTCCTGCATCGCGTGCAGGGCCGAAGCGCCACTCGTCAGAGCCGTTGTGAACCGCCCCTAACATGGCTCCAAGAAGTGTTGAGAGTTCGGATCAACCCTGGTGGCAGAGCCCAGTTCTGATTCGGATCGGCCCCAGCCCCCGTCGTCGCCGGTGCGACCGGCGCGGCTGAGTGAGCGGCGACGGGCAGCGGAAGGTCAGCTCTGGCCTGTGGTGGCGGCTCTGCTGCTGGTGGCCCTGGTTGGGTCCGTGGCCGGATGGTTGTGGTTGCGACGGGAGCCTCTGCAGGGTCAGGCGCCATCCGTGCCGAGGGAGCTGCGCCCCCAGTCCCCTCCTGCTTCGTCGCCGGCCGAGGCAGCGGCTGGCGAGCCGCGTCAACGCCTGCTCAGCCGGTTGCGGGCGTTGCGGATTGATCGCGGTTGGTTTCTGAGCCTGGTGGATGCCCGCTTTCTGGACGCCCATCCCGAGCGCCTGGGTCGCCTCCCTGGCGACAGTGCTGCGGATGCATCCCTGCGGCGTTCGTGGCAGGCCCTGGCAGAGGCGTGGCTGGCCCGGGTGGAGTCGTTGCCGCCGGCGCTGCGGTCGCGGCTCGGCCGGCTCAAGGCGGAGGATTGGCGCGGTGAGCAGGATCGCCTCCTGCGGGACGGCGTGGGCCCGGAGGTGGCGGAGCGGCTGGTGAGTGCCCTGGCCCAGCCTCTCCTGCCGGATCAAAGCCTCCGCGGCATGCCTCCGGAGCCCGATCGCCAGCTCTGGTTGGCGGCTGCCCTCACCCGCCTGAAGGCGGTCCGGGTTGATGCGTTGACCGCTCAGCTGGCGGAGCCC
The DNA here is from genome assembly GCA_011523155.1 of Synechococcus sp. PL34863bin_39. The sequence continues at coordinate 2,198 of WTHL01000128.1, forward strand.
ATCAGCCTGCGCAGCCGTGTGCGGGCAGGGGGTGTTCGCTTGATCACGATTCAGGTGGCTGAAGGGCAGCGTCTGGCCTTGCAGGTGAGCGGAACAGAGCGGATGCGGATGACGGTGTTCAGTGCCGCCGGGACTGTGGCTGTGGAGAGCAGCCCGCCGCGGGAGGTGCTGCTGCCCGCCGGCGTGGCGGTGCCTGTGCAGCTGCTGATCACCAACGAGGGTGTGGCGTCCGGTGCGCTCACGGTCACGTGCCAAGCCGAGCCTGCAGGTCAGGACCTCAACCCTCGCGATCCAGGCGGTACGGCGCCGTGACGCTGGCGTTGCTGTCTAGTAACGGGACAGTGCCGCCTTGGTTTCCTTCTTCGCCTGCTTGTCCTTCTCCGCGGCCCGTTTGTCGTGGAGTTTGCGTCCTTTGCCGAGGCCGATGGTGAGCTTGATCCAGGAGCCCTTGAGGTGGAGCTTCAGTGGAATCAGGGTGAGCCCTTTCTGATCCAGGTCAACCCGCAGCTTGTCGATCTCACGCCGATGGGCGAGCAGGCGCCTGACTCGCAGGGGGTCGTGGTTGAAGTAGGCCCCCGCATGGCTGTGGGGCGAAATGTGCACGTTGTGCAGCTGCATCTGGCCATTGCGGATCAGGCAGAAGCCATCCCGCAGGTTGGTCTGTCCTGCCCTGACTGACTTCACTTCGGTACCGAGCAGCTCGATGCCGGTCTCCAGGGTGTCGAGGATCTCGTACTGATGACGCGCGAAGCGGTTGTCCGCCAGGATTCTGGGCTTGTCCTTGGCGTCTTTGCCGCCGTTGCCCCTGCGCCCCGGGCCCTTTGCCATGTCGCTCTGCTGCTGCCCGTCGCGTTCTGAGCCTAGTGGGGGCTCTCCTCCCAACCACCGAATGCCCTCGGTACGCTCATCCCATGGCGATCGAGTCCTCTGCAGCCAGATCGAAGCGCGCCCGGGGTGCGTCGGGTAGTGCTCCGTCCCAGCCTCAACGCCTGGTGTCGCCGGAGGTGTCGGCGCAGGATCCGGAGGCGTCCGGCCCTCGGGATGACGGCCTGCGGCCGAAGCGGCTGAATGACTACATCGGGCAGCGCGAACTCAAGCAGGTGCTTGGGATTGCGGTGCAGGCGGCCACGGCGCGTGGGGATGCCCTCGACCACGTGCTGCTCTACGGCCCTCCCGGTCTCGGCAAAACCACCATGGCGATGGTGCTGGCGGAGGAGCTCGGGGTCACCTGCCGGATCACCAGTGCTCCCGCCCTCGAGCGTCCCCGCGACATCGTTGGACTGCTGGTGAATCTGCAGCCGCGCGAGCTGCTGTTCATCGATGAGATTCACCGGCTGACCCGGGTGGCGGAAGAGCTCCTCTACCCGGCAATGGAGGATCGCCGCCTCGACCTCACGGTGGGCAAGGGCAGCACCGCCCGCACCCGCACCCTGGACCTCCCCCCGTTCACCCTGGTGGGAGCCACCACCCGGGCCGGCTCCCTCAGTTCTCCATTGCGGGACCGCTTCGGTCTGATTCAACGGCTGGAGTTCTACGGCCAGGAGGATCTCGAGGCGATTGTGGAGCGGGCCGCGCGTCTGTTGAAGCTGCAGCTGTCTCCTGATGCCTGCACGGAAATCGCCCGTCGCTGCAGAGGCACGCCCCGGATCGCCAATCGACTGCTGCGCCGGGTGCGTGACGTGGCGAGTGTGCGGGCTTCCCAGGACGATCGGCCTTTTGATCTCAGCGAGGGCTGCATCGATGCCGCGTTGGTGGATGACGCCCTCAGCCTCCACCGGGTCGATGGTCGCGGGCTTGATGCCAGTGATCGACGCTTGCTTGACCTCCTGCTGACGTCGCACGGTGGCGGGCCGGTCGGCCTGGACACCTTGGCGGCCGCCCTGGGGGAAGACCCGACCACGCTCGAAACCGTGGTGGAGCCGTACCTGCTCCAGCTGGGCTTTCTGCAGCGCACACCCCGGGGGCGGGTGGTGACCGATGCCGGTCGCCGTCATCTGGATGGGCCCCAGCCGAGCGGGACCGGTCCCGGGGAGGTTGCCGCGTGATGCGACTGTTCAGCCTGGTCCTGGCTCTGATCGGCTCCTGCCTGATCCAGATGCCCCTGGCCGTGAGCGCTTTGCAGCCGGCCGCAGCGGATCAGCTTCTGTTTGATCAGGCCCTGCGGGCCAGTCGCAACGGTGATGCGGTTGAGGCGCTGCCTCTCTGGGATCGCTACCTCGGCTCCTATCCCCGGGACGCAGCGGCCCTCAGCAACCGCGGCAATGTGCGCCTGGTGCTGGGAGACGCGGAAGGTGCCATCGCGGACCAGACCCTGGCGATGGACCTCACCCCTGAGGAGATCGATCCCCACCTCAACCGGGGAACGGCTGAGGAGGCGCTTCAGCGCTGGGATGAGGCTGCCGCGGATTACCTCTGGATCCTGCAGCGGGATCCCAAGGAGGCCTCAGCGCTCTACAACCTCGGCAATGTGCGGGGGTCGCAGCAGTCCTGGGACGACGCCGCAACGCTCTTCCGCGACGCGTCGCTGGCGCGCCCGGGATTTGCCATGGCCCGCTCCAGTGAAGCGCTGGCGCGCTACCAACTGGAGCAGCTCGAGGACGCGGAACGCGAATTGCGCAACCTGATCCGTCGCTATCCGATGTTCGCCGATGCCCGGGCCGCCCTCAGTGCCCTGCTCTGGAAACGGGGTCAGGGAGGTGAGGCCGAGAGTCACTGGGCTGCGGCTTCCGGTCTTGATCCCCGTTACCGCCAGGCTGACTGGCTGCTGGAGGTGCGCCGCTGGCCCCCGGGGCCCACGGCTGATCTGATGGCGTTTCTGAAGCTGGAGTCGTGATGGGGTCCACGTCCTCCTGGCATGCACGGCTCGAACGGGACCTGCCCGAACTGCTGGAGCTGCGGCGCCACCTGCATGCCCATCCCGAGCTCAGTGGCGAGGAACATCAGACCGCAGCGTTGGTGGCCGGTGAGTTGCGGCAGCAGGGCTGGCGGGTGCAGGAGGCCGTGGGCCGCACCGGTGTGGTGGCCGACCTTGGCCCCGCGTCCGGAGCGCGGATCGGTCTGCGGGTGGATATGGATGCCCTGCCGGTGGAGGAGGTCACGGATCTGCCCTTCGCCTCCGTTCGCCAGGGGGTGATGCATGCCTGTGGCCATGATCTGCACACCTGCGTGGGGCTCGGGGTGGCCCGCATGCTGGCGGCCGAACATGCCGCCGCCGCCCTGCCCTGTGGGGTGCGCTTGCTGTTTCAGCCGGCGGAGGAGCTTGCGGTCGGTGCCCGCTGGATGCGCGAAGACGGCGCCCTCGAGGGCCTTTCGGCGCTCTACGGGGTGCATGTCTTCCCCTCGCTGCAGGTGGGCACCATCGGTGTGCGCAGCGGCAGCCTCACGGCCGCGGCCGGGGAGCTGTCCATCGAGGTGATCGGTGAGGGCGGCCATGGTGCCCGGCCCCATCAGTCGGTGGATGCGATCTGGATCGCCGCGCGCGTGGTCACCGGGCTTCAGGAGGCGATCAGCCGGCGTCTCGATGCGCTCCATCCGGTGGTGGTGAGTTTCGGCAAGATTGAGGGGGGGAAGGCCTTCAACGTGATTGCTGAACGGGTCACGCTGCTCGGCACTTTGCGCTGCCTGGATGCCGACCTGCATGAGCGGCTTCCCGACTGGATCGAGGAGACAGTGCAGGCC